>SCQX01000211.1 GCA_004298545.1 Candidimonas sp.
GCGGCGAGATAGAACGAGGCTCGCGGCCGCGGCGTCGATGGCGACGTCATGTGTGCCTTTTTGGTGAATGGGGTGAGGGAACCCATGAGGGAGTGTCAGGGAAATTATACGCGGGCGATACCGACGGGATGCCCGTGAGCACGGGCCTTGCAGGTTCGTCGCACCCGATTTGGCGCCTCTTCCGGGCCGCTGCTGCGTTCAGTCGAGATGAAGGATCTCGAAGCTCAGTCGCCCCTGCTCGTCGCGGCCGACCGAGTAGCCCAGGCGTTCACGGATGCGGTTGTCAGGGTGAAAAGTCAGCACGACCGGTTTGATGTGCTCCAGCTCGGATTCGGAGGCATATTCGGCGCTGGCGATGATGACCTCGTCGCCACGCTGGCAGGTGCGGGCCGCCGCCCCGTTCAAGATGCAGCAGCGCGACCCGCGCTTGCCGTAGATCACATAGGTGCTGATGCGCGCCCCCGAACTCTTGTTCCAGATATCCACGAACTCCATGGGCAGGATGCCGGCGGCTTCGCAATGGTCGGGGTCCAGGGTGATGGAGCCGTGGTAGTCCAGGTCGGCCCCGGTGACGCGAATGCCATGCAGTTTGGCGCGAATGATCTTCCTCACTTCTTGTGTCCTGAAAACGAATTCGATCGATAGGGAAACTCCCGGTCGGCTTTCTCGCATGGACCGGGGCGCGGGCGCTCGCAAGGGATGCGGGCGCGGGGCGCGCCAGAAGTTTACTTCGCCTGGGGATTTCGCCGCTATCGACGCCGCGGGCCGAACAGGCCCGGCAGCGCCGCGCCGTCGGGACTGCCCCAGCCGGTGCAGGGATCCCACCCGGCGCGGGCCTGCCAGGCGCCGTTGTTGCCGCTCGTGATGTCCAGGAAACCCTTGCCGTCGGCCTGATACAGGGTGGCGTTCGCGGCACCGATCGGCGCGGCACGCAGCTGATTCAGGCGCGCGATCAGTGCCGACCACAGTGGGGCAACGGCGCTTGTGCCGCCAACCACCTGCGTGCGCCCGTCCACCAGCACTTCGTATCCGGTGAGTGGGTCGGCGTTGCCAGCCACGTCGGGCACGCCGCGGCCCTTGAATCCCCCCGGCGCTGGTGGAACCTTGGCGTCCGCCTGCCACACGGGCTGTGGGAAGGCGGCGCTTACGCCACCACCCGTGGCGCCTTCCCCGCCGGCTTCCTCGTTCCAGACGACCTCGCTTTCGATCACGCCGTTGCTGGCGATCAGGCGGGTGCCCCCGCACCCCAAGACAGACGGGCTCGACGCCGGGTAGTCCACGGCGGGTGCGCCATTGCTGTCGCCGTCGCTGGAGCCGCTGTCTCCGGCGGCGACGCAAACGGTGATGCCCAGGCTCGCGGCATCCTCCAGTGCCGATTCCATCGCGCTGCGCGCATCGGCGCTCCAGCTGCCTTCCGGGCCCCCCCAACTGATCGAAATGATGTTCGTGGCGGGGTTGCCATGGTGCGTGGCCTGGGCGATGGCATCATAGAAGCCTTGATCGGTATTCGGCGCGAAGTAGACGTAAAGGCCGGCGCGTGGGACGAGCGCGCCGATGATTTCGATGTCGAGCATCACTTCGCCGTCGGCGTCGGAGCCGGGCTGATTGCCGCCGCCATCGACGGCCAAGGCGGTCAGGGTGGGGAGGGCGAGGCCGAGTGTGCGGAAGTATTGATCGAGGTCCGCGGTGCGGTAGCCCCCGCCCAGTTCGATGATGGCGATGTTTTGGCCACTGCCGTTTCCTTCGGGGAAGTGGTAGATTGCGCCGATTTGCACGGGCGTGTAGGAGATCCGGGGCTGTGCGCGCGCGAAGCGGAAGTGCGGGTGCGCAATCGGCCGGGCGTCGAGCCCCAGCACGGCAATGACGGCCGGGTCGGGCCGCGCGGGGTCGGGTGTGCACACGATGTACGTCCGGCCACCCGGTTCGGTGGCGTAGCGGCCCAGGTGCACTTTGAAGGCGCGCCGCATGGCCTGCGCTTCACCTCTCAGGCGCAGCGTGCGGCATGCCATGTCGCAGTGCTGCTCGTGCAGATTGTGCGCCTTGGCGAATGCGCGCAGCCGCTCCACATCGGCGGCGTCGGCGCCATGGCGGTCAACGAAGGTCGCCGCGTCAAGCGGTGCGTGCGCCGGCTTCAGCGGCTGTTTGCGGCGCAGCACCAGTGTCACTTCCAGCCACTCGGTCCGCGCGCAGGCTCCCAGATGGCGCGTGGTGGATGGCAGGGGGCGCCGCGGCACCGGTTTTCGTTCAGTCGTTCGTTTGTTGGGCATGCCGACGTCTCCATGGGGTGTTGGCCACAGCGCGTGTGGCGACGACGGTACCGTAACGCAAGCCTGTTTCTCGTTTATGACGGCATGGCACAGGGGGTAACGAGCCGACGGACGTCGTCGATGGCGTCACCGGACAGCGGGCGGTAGAGGCGATCGGTGGCGCCGCCGTCGATTCGCCGGACGCGCCGGGCCCTCAGCCGGCCGTTTCGCCGAGCGTGCGCTCCGGCGCCCCGCAGCGCCGTGCCATATCGGCCAGCACGTTCATGTAGCCGATGTACGCGTCGTAAGGCGACTCGTAATGGCTGAAGTACTTGTGCACGTCGCCGTCGGCCCAATGTTTGGTCGACATGTAATACACGTGGTCGCTGGTGAGCAGCCGCCGCCAGTCCTCCAGCAGTTGCGCCCCTTCGCGCCCGCCCGCCGCGGCGCGCTTGACATACGGTTCCAGCGCGTAGGCGGCGGCCTGCGCCGACTGCTGGATGCGATTGCCTGTCCAGGCCGAGGTGTCGCGTTCGGTATCGGCCCAGGACACGGGGGTGGGGATCGTCAATGGCGTGTTCGAGGCGGCCACGCGTTGGCCGGCTTCCGACAGTGTGGCGAAACGCAGATTGCCCGTGGCCAGGGCGGCGCGCGGCAGCGCGCGCATGAACGCGAAGATGCCGGTGTCGGCCCATTGGTGTTCGCCGAACGTTTCGTAATCCATGAATAGCCCCAGCATGGATTCATTCGGCGCCGAGGCGGCCACGCCTTGCAGCCAGCTGACGTAGCGCTCGGCGGTCAATGGCCATTCGCGCCAGTGGCGATCCGAGAAACGAAAGGCAATGTCATCGCTCAGCGCGTAGTGGCGCGCCAGCGCGAGCAGACCGGGCGCCGCGGCCAGCGGCTGCGGCCGCAGCACGCTTTCGCCCTGCAGCAGGCGGTCGGCCCCTTCGACGCAAATGTAGCGGAATCCCAGCGCCGCGACTCGCGCCGCGATGGCGTCGGTGGTGATGAGTTCGGTGTTGCGGAACACCGGCCCCGGGGCGCCGAGAAGGCGTGTGCACACGTCGCGGTGACGGGCCACCTGAGCGGTGAACTCCGCCTGGCTGTAGAGGCCCGCAAGGCTGTGGTGCGACGTTTCCGCCAGCAGTTCCACGCAGCCTGTCGCGACCAGCCGGCGGAACGATGCCAATGCGTGAGGCGCGTAGGCCCGCATCTGCTCGAGCGCGGTGGCGCTGATGGAAAAGCTCATGCGCACCTGTGGGCTGAATTCCGCGATCAGTTCGCCAAGCAGCGTGTTCATCGGCAGGTAGCATTTCTCCGCCACCCGCCGCAGGATCGCGCTGTTTTCCGCATCATCGAAGTAGTCGTGGCGATGGCCGACGGCTTCGTAGCGGTAAGTGCGCAGGCGCCACGGCTGGTGCACCTGAAAGTAGAAGCAGATATTGAGCGCCATGCGTGGCCCTTTGGACGCTAGGAGAGCGCAGTCGGCAGTGCCGCGCAGACGCGCCGGTATGCCGCAAGGATGATGCGCGCCGCGTTCTCCCATGACAGGTGTTCGAGCTGTTCGCGGCCCGATTCCACGAGTTGCCGGCCGAGCGCCGGCAGGCGCAGCAGGGCCAGGATTTCGTCGGCGAATTTTTCGTGATCCCAGAAGTCGGCCTCGAGGCTGTGGCCGAGCACCTCGCGCACTCCCGACTGTCGCGAGACGATGACGGGGGTGCCGTTGCGCAGCGCCTCCAGTGCCACCAGGCCGAAGGGTTCAGAGACGCTGGACATGACCAGCACGCGCGAATGCGCCAGCACCCAGTCCACCGCCGTGGGGCGCAGGAACCCTTCGAATTCGACACGGTCGGCGATGCCTAGCGTTTGTGCAAGCGTGCGCAGGTCGTTCGACATGTCGCCGCTGCCGCACACGAGAAAACGCGCGCCAGCATTCAAACGGGCCACGCGCGCGGCCGCGCGCAGAAAGTGGTCCGGGCCTTTCTGGAAGGTGAGCCGTCCCAGGAAAACCACCCAGGGGGCGCGCGGCGCACTGCGCAGAGCGGGCATGGACTGTGCCGTGGTTCCGTCGGGCGCGTTGTAAACCACCGTGATCTTCCCGGGGGACACCCCATAGCGCGAGGTGAGGACGTTCGCGGTGTAGTGGCTGACGGCGAAGATATGCGCCGCGCGCGCGCAGCTCTCGCGTTCAATGCGTGCGATGGCGGGGTTCACGGCCTCGCCCGAGCGGTCGTATTCGGTGGAATGTATGTGCAGGAATACCGGCAGATGGCGCGGTTCGGCGGCGGCGAAGGCGGCCGGGAAACTCATCCAGTCGTTGGCATGCACGACATCGGCCTGGACACGACGGGTCAGGCGCGCCACGCGTGTGGCAAAGCGCGCCACTTCGGCACCCAGATCGTCCCCGTAAATGCGTCCGGCGGGATTATCTTCCCCCGCGTTGCCGGGTATGGCGGGCGTGTCGGTCGGAACGTTGATCGAAGCGCCCGGCCGCGCGCCGGCGGGAACGCGCCGGTAAGGAAAGAGTCGTGCGGGCACGGTCAGGAAATTGAGCCCTTTCGGGGCGTACCGTTTCATGCGCCGCTTCGTTCGGCCGTGTTCGACACGGGTGGCCGCCGCCAGCCATTGCCGCACTCCCGTGACGCGCAGCGTGGCGGAAGGATGCGTGGGACGGTGGTTGGGCAGCACGAACAGCACGTCGACGCCCACAGCCGCGAGGCCGCGGGCCAGCCCCTGGCTTGCCTTGCCGAGGCCGCCTACGTATAGCGGCGGGTACTCCCAGCCCAGCATCAACACATGCAATTGTCTGTGCGCATGGGTCATGTTGTGGCGGCGATGCACACCTGCCAGTCGCGCCCCTCCCAGCCACGCGGGCCGAGGAAGCGGCGTGTGAATTCCAGCGTGCGCGCCGCCGTCAGTCGCCCCGGATCGAGGCGCACGCCGTGCAGCCCCAGGCCCACCGCCGAACTGAACGTGTCGGCCGCGCCCTGCCAGCCGTCGTGTCCGAAGTGCAACTCGAACGGTTCGGTGGCTTCCACGCAAAGCATCCTGCCCGCGGCGATCGTGCCGCTGGGGGAATCGTCGCGCCAGTGCGCCGTATGGGCGGGGCGCGGTTCGCGGTAGCGGTCCGCGACGGCTTCCAGGCGTTCTATGGGAGCGCCCTCTTTGGCCGCGGCGGCGAGCTTGAGGAACTCGGCGTGCGCCCAGACCAGCGGCATGGCGCTGCCCGATGGCCGGCCCGGCGCGAAGCGCCTGCCAAGGGGGGCGGCGTCCCACACCTGTTCGGGAATCATTCCGCCTTCGCTGGCGGCGCCCAGCATGGACTCCAGGTAGGGGAGAGGGTCGTCGTCGGCCGAAACGGCGTAGTGCCCGCGTTCGCCGCTGAGCAAGGGCCAGGCGCGTCCGATGCCGGTGCCGTCGAACGGCCCGCCGTCCGCATGCTCGCCGTAGCCATCCTCGTTGTAGCGGTGATAGAAGACGCCCGTTGGCGTTGTCACGCGCAGCAGCGCGTCGGCGAGCTTGACCGTGTCGCGAATGCGCGGGTCGTCGGCGTGCCGCAACCCGAAGCGCACGAGGCTGAAGAATTCGAGCCCGATCAGGTCGCTCACGGGGAGGGTTTCGCCATTGCGGTTTTTCAGTTCCACTTGGCCGTGCGCGGTGCCTGCGGCTGGCGCCGGCCGCACGCGCACATAGTGCCCGCGGATGCCGTGCCGTCGGTCGAGTTCGGTGTCGCTCACGTACACCCACTGTTCGATGCGCGCGTTCCAGTCATCGGCCAGCGATAGCGCGTAGTCGCGGTCGGCCTCGTCGAGGAAACCGGCGGCGGCGCCGGCCACCAGGGCGGCGATGAGCGTCGTGATCGTGAAGGGGTTGATGCCGGCGTTCTCCTCCCAACGGTCCTGCGGGGTAGTGGGGCCGGTGCGGGCGATGAACGTCAGCGCCGCACGCACCATGCGGACCGCCGCGGGCTTCATGGGGCCGAGTTTGCCCACCTCGTCGAGTTTGGCGGCCAGCAGCACGGGCATGGCCGTTTCGTCGAGCTGGATGCCCGTCCAGAAGGGGCGGCCGTCGCTGAAGTTGTTTTGCAGCCAGTGACCATCGGGCTGCTGGGTGGCGATGAGGTAGGCGAGCAGGGAATGGGCTTCATCGGCCCGCCCGCAGGCCAGAAAGGCGAAGCCGGCTTCCACGGCATCGCGCGGCCAGACCAGGTGGTAGCCGCCGGGGTCGTCGCGGCTGGCGCCCCAGGGCGTGCTGAGGCTTGCCACCACAGCGCCGCGGAAGGTTCTGTCGCCGTGCACTTTCAGCACCATGGCACTGCGCCGGGCCGCCACGGCAAGCTGCGGCGTGGGCGCCGAAATTTTCAGCGCATCGCTCCAGTTACGCCAGCCGGTGGTGAATCGTTCGCGCGCAACGTCATAGCCCGAGGCAAGCGCCGAACGCGCCAGCGTTTGCGCGCCTTCCGGCGTTTCGGCGAAAGCCAGCGCCAGGGTGCCTTGATTCTCGGCCAGTTCACCGGTGAGCGCCACGTTGCCACCGCTGGCCGAGTCGTACCGCCAGGTCATGGCGCCGTGCTGGTCGAAATCCTGCCAGCCGTCGGACACGCCCACATAGCCGGCGCTGGCGCGCGTCATGCCGCCGTCGGCCATGAGCGCAAGCGCGGTCGCACCATGGGCGGCCATGAGGGCACGCGGATTCACCCAGGCGTCGTTGTCGTGGCCCGAGCTGCCCAGGTGTGGCGCCAGCAGCGTGTAGAGGCGCAGCCCCTCGCCATGCAACTGGTAGCGAATGAAAACGACATCGCGCACCGGATCGGCGATGAATTCGAGGCGTAGCTGGTAGCGCTCGGTTTCGTGGCGCACCAGCGCCAGCGGTATTGCCGGGTCGGGCGTGCTGATGCGGTAGCGATGCTCGCGCTTGACCTCCGACCAGAATCCGTTGCCGGCGACGATGAAGCCAAGGTCGCGGATTTGCGGCAGACCGCAAGACGGCCAGAACACTTCGTTCAGAATGCCGTACCCCACGGTGAACCATACCCGGCTCGAGCCCAGCGCCGTGCTTACCAGGTCTTTCGCGCTGCTGGCCCAGGTGGGCGCGTTGCCTGGCCATCCGGGAGCAATCATGAGGGGGCCCCGTTGTCAAGGTTCCAGAGGCGAAAACCCCCTTCGAAGGCGTTGGCGTTGTTGCCGCGCCGTACACCCTCGGGCAGGCTGGCCAGCAGCCGCACGTTGCCCCCGCCCAGCACCACGTAGTCGGGTTCGAGCGCGGTGCGCAGCGTTTCGATGACTGCCATGACTTCGGCCCGCCATTGCGCCTCGCCCAGGCGCTCGCGCGCGGACTCGCCCACGTAATCTTCGTAGGTCTGCTGTTTGTAGGGCACATGCGCCAATTCCATGGGCTCGACCCTGCCGTCGACGATCATGGCCGAACCCAGACCGGTCCCCAGGCCCAGGAACAGCATGCACCCGCCGTCATAACTGCCGAGCGCCTGCATGGCGGCATCGTTGATGACCTTCACGGGACAACCGAAGGCCGCGGTGAAATCGAACCCCACCCAGCCCGGGCCCAGGTTGACGGGTTCGTGGGCGATGTGGCCGTGCGCGACGAGCGCCGGGAAACCGATGCTGACGACGTCGTAATGCCAGCCCGCCAGCGCCGTGCGCAGCGCCGTCATCATGCCGCGCGGTGTCAGCGTTTTGCCTGACACGACCGCGATTTCCGCAGGACTGCCGCTGAGCCTGGCTTTGACGTGGCTGCCGCCGACATCGAGTACGAGAACGGCGCGCGGTGGCGGTTTGGTGTTGGTGTCGGCCCGCTGGCGCGTGTCTGTCGTATTCGATGGCATTGTGAGATCAACTATAGTCTTTGCGCGGTGCGCAAGGCAACCGGATGCGGGCCTTGTGTGGCTGTGGAAGGCCTCACACCGCCGCGCCCTTCGCGCGGGTAGCGGTTTCGGGCTGCTACGCTCGCACCCGCGCGGACGTGGCCTTCCGGGCTCATTGCCGGCTTGCCGCTGGACGTGGCTTGCGGATCGAAGTCCGCAAAATCGATGGGAGCGTTTTTATTGATGATTTCAATCCATACCTGTCTATCGGTCGCTGTTCGTCCCGTGAGGTCTTGCGACCGTCCCCCAGGCGCCCGAAAGAAAGAGGGCCTGCGAACCGAAATTCGCAAGCCCTTGATATGACTGGCGCGCCTGGCAGGATTCGAACCCACGACCCCTTGGTTCGTAGCCAAGTACTCTATCCAACTGAGCTACAGGCGCAACCTTCTCTGAAAAGAGGCAAAACTATAACATGGAATTGTTTTCCTGTGCGCCTTCGGACGCTCATCGTCACCCGGATCGGTTGATCGGACGGCGACTCCATGCGTTTCCACGGACACCATTCAACCCATTGTCAGGTAGGCGTCATGCGGCTCTTGAACGATATGGCGAGGCCGCTTCGGGACGCAATTTCGCCTTGACTTCGCGCTTGGCGCGCCGTCATACTAGTTTTCGCCCCGACCGGGCTTGGATGGGGCCGCGAACAAGCTGTCTGTCTGAAAGGAGACTCGCCTTGAAAAAGGAATCACTCATCGCGCTTGCGGCGCCGCTGATCATTGGCTTGGCGTTCACGGTTTGCGCACCGGCGGCAACCGCGGCGACCACCCCGCGGAAAACATCGATCGTGGTTGGCGCGGATACGACGTTCCCGCCGTTTGAAACCGAGAAGAACGGCGAAGTAACGGGCTTCGACATCGACATGATCAAGGAAATCGCCAAGGCCGAGGGCCTGAAGGTCAGCATCAAGACCATGCCATTCAATGGCATCATTCCCAGTTTGCAGGCCGGCTCGGTCGACGCGGCGGTTGCGGGCATCACCATTCTGGCCAGCCGCATGAAGAATGTCGACTTCAGCGATGCCTATTACCGGTCGGGCTTGTCGGTCCTGGTCAAGAAGGGATCCGGCATCAAGCGTTTCGCCGATCTGAAAGGCCATGTGGTGGCAACGAAAAAGGCCACCTCATCCGTTGACTACATGCTGAAGCATGGCATTCCCGCCAGTCACATCAAGCAGTTCCAGAATATTGACAGCGCGTATCAGGCGCTGGTCACGGGGGGTGCCGACGCCGTCGTTTTCGACAACCCGGTCAACGTCAACTTCAAGAATATGCACAAGGGCGTCGAGGTCGTGGGCAATCTGCTCACGGGCGAATATTATGGAATAGCCGTCAGCAAGAAAGAGGCTTGGCTGGTCGACACGCTGAACAGCGGTCTGGCGAAGATCAAGGCAAATGGCGAATACAAGCGGCTGTTCGTGAAATTTTTTGGCGGCGACATGAGCGGTGTCGTCAACGAGGTGAAAAAGCCGTCGGCGGTCGCCGTATCCGACTGAAGCCATATCGATCCGCAGCAGGCTTGGCGGAAACAGCCGCGCGGTACGCCACCCGTACCCCGCGGCTGTTTTGACGGTTGTTGCGTAGTGGCCGGTCGCGCGTGCTGGCGGCAAACGATGACCATAATGGAAGTTATCGCGGGAAAGGGCTTATGAATGTCGTGTGGGACAACCTGCCCGTCATATTGGATGGCTTGCGGCTGACGGTCCAGTATTCGCTCGTGGCGATTGCGCTGATGCTGGTTTTCGGGCTCGTGGCCGCGCTGATGCGTCTGTCGAAGCTGCGCATTCTGCGGGGCATTGCAACCACCTATGTGGAGATTTTCCGATCCACGCCTCTGCTGGTGCAGTTGTTCTTCATCGTTCTCGGGTTGCCGGCAATCTTGCCGCTCAACCAATGGTTCGGCCAGTTGTTCTATCCCATCATGGCGGCGGCGCTGACGCTGGGCTTGAACGAGGGCGCGTATGTCACCGAAATCATCCGGGCGGGCATTCTGGCCGTAGACCGCGGGCAGAAGGAAGCCGCCGCCAGCATTGCCATGACACGTTTTCAGACCATGCGCTATATCGTGTTGCCGCAGGCATTCAAGCGCATGATTCCACCGCTTGTGAATCAGTCGGCGCAAACCATCAAAGACACCTCGCTGCTGGCGCCCGTGGGCATCATCGAACTGGTCTATCAGGGGGAGATCGTGATTGCCCAGACCTTCGCCTCGTTCAAGATCTGGGGACTCATCGCGGTGCTTTATTTCGTCATCATCTTTGCCGTTTCGAAGTTCTCGGCCCACCTCGAGAGAAGGTTCCAAGTTGATAAGCGTTAAAAACCTGCACAAGTCGTTTGGCCACAACGAGATCCTCAAAGGCATCAGCAACCATGTCGATGAGCAGGAAGTGGTCGTCATCATCGGCCCGTCGGGAAGCGGGAAGAGTACGTTTCTGCGCTGCCTGAACGGGCTGGAAACCGTGACCAGCGGAGAGATCGAGATCGACGGCATCAGCCTCACCGATCCGAAAACGAACATCAACAAGCTGCGTCAGCGCGTGGGCATGGTATTCCAGCAGTTCAACCTGTTTCATCATCTGACCATTCTCGAGAACATCACTATCGGGCCGCGCAAGGTGAAGAAGCTGTCCGATGCCGACAGCAACCGGATTGCGCGTGAACTATTGGCGAAGGTTGGCTTGTTCGGCAAGGAAGCCAGCTTTCCCGACGAGCTCTCGGGCGGGCAGCAGCAGCGGGTGGCGATTGCACGCGCGCTGGCCATGGGGCCGCATGTCATGCTGTTCGACGAACCGACATCCGCGCTCGACCCGGAGATGGTGGGAGAAGTCTTGCAGGTCATGAAAAGCCTGGCGACCGAAGGAATGACGATGGTGGTCGTCACCCACGAAATGGGGTTCGCGCGCGAGGTGGGCGACCGCGTCATTTTCATGGACGACGGCAACGTTGTCGAAGAGGGCGCTCCGCAAGAGATTTTCAATCACCCGCGCATGGAGCGCAC
>SCQX01000212.1 GCA_004298545.1 Candidimonas sp.
GAATCGCCCTCCGGGTTCGGTGTGGGGGTGCATGGCGACATCGTCACCGCTTCGTTCCTGGCCGTGCTCTGCGCCGTGAACCGGCATATGGTCAGCCAGGCCGCCGAAGCCCTGGCCGCCTGACCCCAGGGCAGCGCCGAACAGGCGCATCTGCCGCCGCGCCCCCGGGGCCCGCGCGGGACGCATCAAAAAATGAAAACCGGCCGTATCCATCGTACGGCCGGCTTTCATTGGGCGCCGCCACGGCGGCCGACAACCTGGCGATGACTACCAGTCGGTAGGGCCGGGCTCCCACAGCACATCGACGTTCTGTTCGCGCGACAGCCGCAGCATTGCCAGCAGCGGAAAGGCACGCCGGCGAAAACTCACCGCCTGCGCAATGGGATGAATCTCCGACGCCACGTCGTCCGCGTCGTCGACGACTTCCGGCTTGGTATCGGCCGCAATGGCATGCTCGATACCCGCGATGGCCGCGCCGAGCTGATCGCGCGTGATGACGCCGCGCTCTGGCATGGTATCCGTGTACGGCTTGCCGGCGGCCCTCAGGATGGGCAGGGCATGCTTGGCGAACATCAGCACTTCCGCAGCCGCTTTCGAGTAGAAAACTATTAGCATGGTGTCGGTTTCCTTCAATGGATACATCGATACCCTACTGTAACCCGCGTAGTCCGGCAAGCGTGAAAATCTCTGTCCACGTCCTGGCGGAGGCCCATCATGCGGCAAAGAAAACGGCTCATCATCGCCATCCTGTGCCTGGCGGGCACATTGGCGCCAACCGCCGCAAGCCGCGGGCAGTCCACCTGCAATCCACCCACCATCGGATCACCCTGCGCGCTTGGCGGGCCCGCGCTGTCACCCCCCGTCGAGCCCGCCATCAACCTGGGCGCGGGCAACCCCATTCACCTGGCCACAGGCAACAAATATCAGCGGGAAACCGATCTGCCCGCCGCAGTCGGCACGCCCGACCTGGAGATCGTGCGTCACTACAACGCCGGCGACAGGCGCGAATCGCCTCTGGGTCGGGGTTGGTCACTGTCGTACGACGCGCGCCTGCGCCGCGTGGGCAATACCTGGCAAATCGCTCAGCCAGACGGCAGCCGCATCCTGTTCCGCTCCGCCCGGGGGCATCCGGCGGCAAATCAGCACGGCCGCCTCTCACCGCATGAAACGGGCTGGCGCTGGGTCTGGCCCAACGGGCGCCGCCTGACGTTCGATGCGCGCGGCCGGCTTGCCACTATCCGGTTCGCGCGCGGTCACGCACTTTTCTTCAGGCGCCACGAGGAAGCGGGGCCGCTGCGCGGAATGATCGCCGCCATCGCCCACAGTGGCGGGGCGCGGTTCGCATTCCACTACCACGTGTGGAAGGGCCGTGCCTACGTCGATCGCATCGAGACGCCGGCCGGCGCGTTCCGTTATCAGTACGAGCCCATGCCGGACGCGGCCGGCGCATTCGATGGGGCGCGGGAGCAGCGCCTGACGGCGCTGATGCGTCCCGACGGCATGCGGCGGCATTATCTGTACGAATCCGCGCGCCAGAGCGGCAAGCCGTGGCTGCTGACCGGCATGGCCATCGTGTCGGCCGATGGGCGCCACACGCTGCGCACGAACACCTGGGCATACGACACGGCCGGACGCGCGGTCCTGTCGACGCGAGGGGAACCGGGCAGCGACAACGGCCGAATCACGCTGGACTACGTGCGCGCACCCGGGCCCGATCACGACGGGCTGACGCGCGTGACCAACGCGGCGGGGCGCGAAAGCCACTTCACGACCGCCATCCGTGGTGGGCGCCATGTGCTGCTGCGCGCCGAGGGCGCGGGCTGCCCGGGCTGCGCGGCACCGGGAACCACGGCTCGGTATGACGCCAGCGGGCGCCTGGCGGAAATCAACGGAACGCGCATCACGCGCGATGCGGGCGGCGCCATCCGCGCACTCGCGGTGCGTAGCGCGGGGTGGCCCGCCCTTGTGCTGCGCTACGGCGCCGGCGGATGGCGCGACCGCTGGGCCTCCGCCGCGACGGGTGTCGAAAACACGCGGTTCGATGCGGCGCATCGCCCCGCACGGCGCGAGTTCGCGAACGGCGACGTCTGGGCCTATACCTACGATGCGCAGGGCCGCCCCGTCCAGGTACGGGAATCCACACGCGACCTCGCACACCTCACGACGCTTGCGTGGCGCGGCCAGCTGCTCGAACGCGTGACGCATCCCAACGAAACGGAATGGCGCGAATACGACAGCAAGCGGCGTCTGGTCCAACGCACCGTGGAACGACCCCGCGGCAACCCCTCCGTGCGCTATCGCGACGCTTTTCAATACGACGACACGGGCAGGCTCACCCGCCACGATCTGCCCGAAGGCGGCGCCTTGCTCTACCACGGAAATCCCCGGGGCGGGATACGGGGCATCGACTGGCTGGACCGCGACGGACGACTACACACGGTCATCGCCAACGTCGACGGCCAGCCAGGCTATCGCTACGGAAATGGTCTCACGCTGCTCACCCGGCACAAGAGCGGCCGCGACACCGACCTGATCGTGGCCGATGGCGGCCGCGCCGTGCTGGCCGAGGCCCGCCGCCACGACACACAGGGCCGGCTGACGGAGGAGCACCACGGCGCACAGGCAATGCGCGAGATCTGGCGCTACGCGTACGATGCGCAGGGCCGCCTCGCGGCCGCGCAGCGCTTTACGCCGACTCGTCCGATCGAGGCGGCGGTACCGCCCGAATCCAGCGATCACAGCCCGGCAGCGCCCGCCTCGATGAAATCGCCATTCCCGATCTGGTACGCCTGGCGCGACGACGGCTCTCTTGCTGCGCGTCGCGACGGCGCGGGAACCCGGCGGTTCACCGTGATCCGTGACGCGTCCGGCCTGCCAACCCAGGTGGACGACATCGATCTGCGCTACGGCCCGGGGCGGCGGCCGCTGCGCGCAACGCGCGGCAACACGCTGCTTGCAACGTATCGCCACAATGCGTTCGGGCACCGTATCGCCGTGGCCACGGCACAGGCGCACACCGATTACCTGTACCTGGACAACCGCGTCGTGGCGGAAGCCAGGCGGCCGCCATCCGCTTCAAAAGCGGCGGAATTTTCCGCGGCCGGCCCGCGCGCCATCACGCGGCGCTACCTATATGCCGGGCACGTGCTGGTCGGCCTCATCGATTACGACCCGGTGCGGGTCACCGACCGGGGAACACTGTACGCCGTGCATACCGACCTTCTGGGCGCGCCGCGTGCCGTGACCGACGAGCGTCGCGACGTCCGCTGGCTGGCCGGCTACTCGCCCACCGGCGAGGCCACGCGCATTGCCGGCGACCTCACGCTGGACGCACGCCTGCCCGGGCAGATGCTCGACCCGGCCACCGGCTGGCACGACAATCTTCTGCGCACCTATCACCCAGGCATGGGTCAATATCTGGAGCCCGATCCACTGGGCCCGCTGCCGGACAACCAGGCCTTCGGCTATGCCGCGCAGCGACCGCGACAGTACATCGACCCGCTGGGACTGATGCTGTTCGCGTTCGATGGCACGCGCAACAGCCCGCTGACGCAGACCAATGTGTGGAAAATGTCGCAGCAGTACCTGGACGGCCCGGTGTTCTACCAGGCGGGTCCAGGGTCACCCACCGACCTGGATTGGGATGCAGTGACGGCCTACAGCGCCCTGAACATCCTTGGCGCGCAGTGGGACGCCCTGCTCGACGAATTGGCGCGACCGGCGGCGCGCAACGACACCCGGCCGATCGACATCATCGGCTTTTCGCGCGGCGCCGCGCTGGCCCGCCATTTCGCCAATCAGATCAGCGCGTACGCGCACGACGGATACTTCTCATACAACGATGTGGCGCGCGGCGTGGTCACGGCCTGTGTGGATCTTCGCTTCATGGGGCTGTTCGACACCGTGGCGCAATTCGGCCTGCTGGGCACGCAAAACGCCAATTACGACTTGCGCATCGCCGCGGCGTGGGAATGGGTGGCGCACGCCGTCGCCATCCATGAAAGGCGGCGATCGTTTCCCGTCGTGTCCGTGGGCGGGCGTAACGGAAACACTGTGGAAGCGCCATTCATCGGCGCGCATGCCGATATCGGCGGCGGCGTGTCGCTGGATACGACGGGGCGCGTGGCTTCGCGCGGCGACCTGGCCGACGTCGCCCTGAACTGGATGCTGTGGCAAGCACGGGCGGCAAGCGCCCGTTTCGCGCCACCCACCCTCGACGACCGCGAAATCACCGAGCCAATCCTGCACGACCAGCGGCTGCCGCCCACGCGAACAATCATGGAAACCGACCGCCGGGTGGATGGCCCCGACGGCCGGCAACTGGTCGCGCGCCAGGATGACCACGCGCGCCTGGGCCGCGCGCAGCGCGCCACGACCGAGGCGCTGATCACGCGCATCGACAATTGGCGCGTCAGTACGGCCGAGGAGGTGGGCACCGTCGACATGAACGGCTACGCGCGGTGGCTGCACGATGAGCTCGGCTGGCACGCGCTGCCCGCCTGAATCTGCCGCCGAGCGGTCCAACACGCCAAAAAAAGCCGGGCGCGGAACGCCGCGGAGCAAATCACGCTATCATTGTCGCCTCATTCGCCCTTTCCACCCCATGCTTCCCCGGCAACGACACCAGCTCACCTCACTGATCCGATCCACCGTCGACCAGGTCCATCCCGGCGCGGCAGGGGAAGTAACGCTGGAGCGCCCAAAAATGGCCGCTCATGGCGACATCGCGTGCAACATCGCCATGCAACTGGCACGGCGCCTGCGGCTCAAGCCACGCGACATTGCCACCGCCATCGTGGAGGCATTGCGGTCGCGCCCGGAACTGCCGGAACTGATCGCCTCGATCGACATCGCGGGCCCGGGCTTCATCAACTTCCACCTGACGCCGCACGCGCTGCGGGCGGTGCTGGACGACGTTGCCGCGCAAGACTCCCACTTCGGGTTTCAGCCCCGCAACGGGCAAAAGCTGCTGGTGGAATACGTCTCGGCAAACCCAACGGGTCCGCTGCACGTCGGCCACGCGCGCCAGGGCGCGCTGGGCGATGCCATCTGCCGGCTGTTCACATCGCAGGGCTATGCGGTCACGCGCGAGTTCTACTACAACGATGCCGGCAACCAGATCAACAATCTGGCCATCAGCGTGCAGGCGCGGGCGCGTGGTGTGGCACCCGAATCCGCCGAATTCCCCGCCGATGGCTACAAGGGCGACTACATCCGCGACATCGCCGACGATTTTCTCGCGGGCGCCACCGTGCGCGGGGCGGACGGCGAACCGGTCACCGCCTCGCGCAACCTGGACGATCTGGATGCCATCCGCCGTTTCGCCGTCGCCTATCTGCGCCATGAGCAAGATCTCGATCTGCAGGCGTTCGGCCTGCGATTCGACAATTATTTTCTCGAGAGCTCGCTCTACGGCAGCGGCCAGGTGCAAACGGTGGTCGATGCGCTCACGCGGGCCGGTCATACCTACGAAAGCGAAGGCGCACTGTGGCTGCGCACGACGACGCTCGGAACGGGTGACGACAAAGACCGGGTCATGCGCAAGTCCGACGGCTCGTACACGTACTTCGTACCGGACGTCGCTTATCACCTCGACAAGTGGACGCGTGGTTTTCACCGCGCGGTCAACGTTCAGGGTAGCGATCACCACGGAACGGTCGCGCGCGTGCGCGCCGGGCTGCAAGGGCTGGATGCGGATATCCCGAAAGATTATCCGGCGTACGTCCTGCACAAAATGGTCAAGGTGCTGCGCAACGGCGTCGAGGTGAAAATTTCGAAACGCGCCGGCAGCTACGTGACGCTGCGCGACCTGGTCGATTGGGTGGGACGCGACGCGGCGCGCTATTTCCTCATCATGCGTCGCGCCGACTCGGAATTCGTGTTCGACGTGGACCTGGCGCTGTCGAAGAGCGAAGACAACCCGGTCTATTACGTGCAATACGCGCATGCGCGGATCTGCTCGGTACTGGCACACGCCGGCGTTGCGCACGATGAAATCGTGAACGCCGACACCGCCGCGCTGACCAGCGCGGCCGATTGCACCCTGCTGCGCCGCCTGGGCAGCTACCCCGATATGCTCACGCAGGCCGCCCTGGAACTGGCGCCGCATCATGTCGCGTTCTGGCTGCGCGACTGCGCGGCCGAATTTCATGCGTGGTACGGCGCCGAGCGCGTGCTGGTCGATGATGCCGAGTTGCGCCTGGCGCGGCTGCGCCTCGCCCATGCCACCAGCCGGGTGCTGGCGGCGGGGCTGCAACTGCTGGGCGTGTCGGCTCCCGAGCAGATGTGAGGCGCGCTGCATGGCCCGCAAACGCATGAAATCCGGTAAATCGGGCGGTCTCAGCGGCGCGATGATGGGGCTCATCACCGGGCTCGTCCTGGGGGTCGGCGCGGCGGTCGCCGTCGCCTTGTATGTCACCGAGGTTCCCATGCCGTTTGCCGACAAGGCAAGCCGCGGTCCGGAAAGCACGCCGCTGCCCGCCGTGCAAGATGCCCCGGATCCAAACAGCAGCCTGTACGGCGCCGACGGCGCCGCGGGAACGGCACCTTCGGCACCGAGTGCCGTCGCGGCTGCGCCTTCGGGATCAAGCGCGGCACCGGCCACCCCGCCGGCGCCGGAAGCCACCGCGTCCGCGCCACACGAAATCACCCGTTCCGCGACGCCCCCGCCGGGCACCGGCCCTTCAGCCAATGGCGAGGCCACCGCGCGGGCGAAGGCGCGGCACTCGGCGGACGCGCTTGGCTCGCTGATCGCCAGCCTGGACAAAACCGCAGAACCGCGCAGACACGCGGCAGCGCCCGAACCATCGACGTCGACACGGCCAAGGTCGGCGGCAACGCGGGCCGCGCCGGCGCAAGGCACCCAAACCCTATACTACCTGCAGGCGGGTGCGTTCCATTCGAGCAAGGACGCGGAATCCGTGAAGGCGCGCATTCTGATGCTGGGCCTGGTGGCGCAGGTCCAAACGACCACGATCAACGGGGCTACTATCAATCGTGTGCGGGTGGGCCCATTCCACGGCATCGATGCGATGAACCGCGCGCGCGCGAAGCTGGGCGACGATCAGATCGCGTCGTCCGTGGTGCGGCCCTGACGGCGCGCCTTCTCCGGGAGAGTGGAACTCATCGCCGCGGAAAGCGGTCTGAACACCGATTCGATCAGGAAATCAGTCATGTCACAGAAAAATTTGTTTTTGCGCTTGTTCACCGCCGTCACCATCGGGGCGGGGGCGCTGTTCGCACCGGCAAGCCAGGCGCTGGCGGCGGACCAGCCGCTTTATGTCACGCTCGACCCGGCGCAGACACCGGACGCGCCGGCGGGAAAGATCGAGGTGCTGGAATTCTTCGCCTATACGTGCCCGCACTGCAATGCCATGGAGCCCATGGTGGAAAAATGGCGAAAGACGCTGCCCGCCAACGTCGTCTTCCATCCGGTGCCGGTGGCCTTCAATGCCAGCATGACCGATCTGCAGAAGCTCTACTATTCGCTGATGGCGATCGGCCGCCCGGATCTCCACGCGAAGGTGTTCGCCGCGATTCACGAGGAACACAAACCTATCTATGACGAGAAGGCGATGCTCGACTGGATCGCCACGCAGGGCGTCGATCGGGCGAAGTTCAAGGCAGTGTTCGACTCATTCGGCGTGCAGACGAAGGTGACGCGTGCCAACGAGCTTGCAAAGAACTACAAGATCGACGGCACGCCCAGCTTCGCGGTGGACGGGAAGTACGTGACCTCGCCGGCCATGACGAACGGTTATGAAAGCGCCATGGCGGAAACGCAACGCCTGGTCGACAAGGCAAGCAAGCGTTAAGCGTCGAGGCGGCGGCTCCCGCCGGATGGCAAGGCGGTAGCCCGCACGCCAGATGGCGCAGCGGCGGCCGTCAGGCGGCGTGATCCAGGGCCTGGGCCAAATCGGCGATGAGGTCGTCGACGGCTTCGAGACCCACATGCAGGCGCACGAGCGCGTGCCCGGCGCCGGTCCAGTAGCTATGGCCCGACACGGCGGCCGTGTCGACGAGCTCCACCAGGCTCTCGAACCCCCCCCAGGAATATCCAATACCAAAAAAGCGCAACGCGTTGACGAAGCGCCGCGCGGCGCCGTTGTCGAGTTTTAGTTCGAACGACAGCATGCCGTTGGAGCCAGTGCAGTCGCGCTGCCAGAGGGCATGGCCGGGATCATGGGGCCACGCGGGGTGGTAGATGCGGGCCACTTCGGGCCGGTGGGCCAGAAATTCGCAGACGCGCAAAGCCCCGCGGGCATGTTCGCGCATGCGTATGGGTAATGTGCGCACGCCGCGCAGCGCAAGCCAGGCGTCGTCGGCGCTCACGGCGTAGCCCATGGCGTAATGGGTGTCGTAGAGACGTCGCGCAAGGCCGGCGTCGTTGACGACGACGGCGCCGAGCATGAGGTCGGAGTGTCCGCCCACATACTTGGTTCCGGCGATGATGGAAACGTCGACGCCAAGCGCGAGCGGACGATAGATGTAGCCGGAGCCCCAGGTGTTGTCGGTGGCCAGCGTGAGGCGGCGGGTGTGGGCGAAGCTTGCAAGCGCCGGGAGGTCGAGCATTTCGAAAAGGAGCGATCCGGGCGATTCGACGTAGATCACGCGTGTGTTGTCGCGGACCAGTCCGGCCAGGGTGTCGGGGTCGGCTTTGGCGTAGGTGACATCGATTCCCATGCGGCGGAAGAGGGTCTGATCGAGTGTGCGCACGGGCCCGTAGACGCAATCGGCGACGATGAGGTGGTCGCCGCTGCTGAGCAGGCTCAAGAGCGCGACGGTGATGGCGGCAAGGCCGGAGGGCGCCAGGAAGCAGTGTTGTCCGCCTTCGAGCTGGCAAAAGATTTGTTCGAGGGCGGCGTGGGTGGCCATGCCGACGCGGCCATACGTGACGGCGCGTTCGCCGCGGGCTTTGGCGATCTGGGCGCGGTCGAGGGCGTCGAGGTCGGCGAAGCGGACGGTGCTGGCGCGGACGGCGGGAACGGAGACGGGGGCGTTGCCGGTTTTGGCGTCGAATTCGGCGGCGCCGGTGTGCTGCAGCAGGGTTTCTAAGCGGGAGTTGCGGGGGGTGTTGGCCATGGCGGTTGCTGGGTGGTCGTCGGTTGCGCGGTGACGGTTTTGTCGGATCTGAGAGTCCAATGATAGGACGTTACGGGGGTTGGTGCTCGCAGGCGGGTGCCGCGAGGCGGGGAGTGGACCCCTGCCGCTTCCGAGGCGGACGCGGGCTACAGGGTCTGGAAGCGGATGATGCCGTCGGCGCCCAGGGTGCGCTCGAGCTTCCCCTCGAAATACAGGGCATGCAGATGCGCCAGCGCTTCGCCCATGGCGAAGGTCAGTTGATGCAGATCCAAGTTGCGGTGGAACAGTACGGGCACGATGTCGTGGGCGCTTCGGGGCGCGGCGCAGGCGGTCAGCACTTCCTGGAGGCGTTTCGCGTGGTGCGCGTGCTGCTGGGCAACGCGCTCGTGCAGGCCGATGAACGGCCGGCCGTGCGACGGCAGCACAAGCGCATCGTGCGGCAGCGGATCATAGCGGCGCAGGGATTCGAGATACAGCGGCAGCGGATTGGCTTCCGGTTCGTAGGAAAAGACACTGACGTTGGTGGAGATGCGCGGCAGGACCATATCGCCCGAAATGAGCACGCGCAAGGTATCGCAGTAGAGCGAGACGTGTTCGGGCGCATGACCGTAGCCCACGATGATGCGCCAGCGTCTGCCGCCGACGGACACGGATTGCCCATCGAGCAACCGCACGAACCGGTCGGGCATGTCGGGCACGAGGTCGGTGTAATAGCCGGCGCGCTGACGGATTTTTTCCTGCGAGTCGGGGTCGGTCAGCCCGTGGCGCGCAAAGTGGTCGACGGTGGCCTGGCCGCCCGTTCCCGCGCCCTGGCTGGCGGTGGCGGCGGTGCGCTGAATCCAGAGGCGGGCCACCACATAGTCGGTCATGCTCATCCACAGCGGTGCCTTCCAACGCTCGCACAGCCACGATGCGAGGCCCACATGGTCGGGGTGCATGTGGGTGACGAGCACACGGATCACGGGCAAGCCGTCGAGCGCGTCCCGGAAGATGCTCTCCCAGCGTGTTTTGACCGGTTCGCGCGCGATGCCGCAATCGACCACCGTCCACCCCTCGCGGCCGTCGATTTCATCGCGCAGCAGCCACAGGTTGACATGATCCAGCGCAAACGGCAGGGGCATTCGCACCCAGCGGACGCCATCGGCCACCGTCATGGCGCCGCCGGCAGCGGGTAGCGCGTCGCCCCGCGGGTAGGTCAGTTCACGTTCGTTCGGGTTCATGGACGATGCTCCGGCTGTTCAGTTGGCCGGCGCCACGCGCCGTTGGAGCGGACGGTGGCACACGGCGATTGCTGCAATGATACGCGCGGGCTTGCGCCACCGGTTGAAACCACGTCCGTCGCCGCCGGATTCCGGCGTATGCTTGCGGTAGGAACCAACTTTCTTTCACGTTCAAGGAGCCAACCATGTCAGATCCCATCGTCATCGTTTCGGTTGCCCGCACCCCCATGGGCACCATGATGGGTAGTCTCTCGAGCCTCTCGGCGCACAAGCTGGGTTCGATCGCCATCCGTGCAGCGGTCGAACGCGCGGGCATCGCTGGCGACGCTATCGACGAAGCGTTCATGGGCAACGTCCTGCAGGCGGGGCAGGGGCAGGCGCCCGCCCGCCAGGCGGTGCTGGGCGCGGGTCTGCCGCTGTCCATCGGCTGCACGACGGTACACAAGGTCTGCGGGTCGGGCATGAAGGCGGCCATGCTGGCCAATGATACGATCATCGCCGGCAGCGCCGACGTCGTCATCGCGGGCGGCATGGAGAGCATGAGCAATGCGCCTTACCTGCTGCTGAAAGGCCGTCAAGGCTACCGCTACGGCCATTCCATGGTGTACGACCACATGGCGCTCGACGGGCTGGAAGACGCGTACAAGCGCGGTACCGCCATGGGGGTGTTCGCGGAAGACTGCGCCGCGAAATACACGTTCACGCGCGAGGAACAGGATGCGTTTTCGATAGAATCGCTGCGGCGCGCGCGCACCGCCACCGAAGATGGCAGTTTCCAGTGGGAAATCGCGCCGGTCACCGTGGCAAGCCGCAAGGGCGACACAGTGGTCGATACGGACGAGGGGCCGACGCGCGCCAAACCCGAGAAGGTGCCGACGCTGCGTCCGGCGTTCAAGAAAGACGGCACCGTGACCGCCGCGAATTCGTCTTCGATCTCGGATGGCGCGGCGGCGATGATCATCATGCGCGAATCCACGGCGAAAAAGCTGGGCGCCGCGCCGCTGGCGCGCATTGTCGCGCACACCCAGTATTCGCAGGCGCCCGAGTGGTTCACCACCGCGCCGGTGGGCGCCATGAAGAAGCTGTTCGCGAAGACGGGATGGTCGGTGGGCAATGTGGATCTTTACGAGATCAATGAAGCGTTCGCGGTCGTCACGATGGCGGCCATGAAAGAGCTGAACCTGCCCCATGAAAAAGTGAACATCCACGGCGGCGCAACGGCGCTGGGGCACCCCATCGGCGCGTCGGGCGCCAGGCTCATCACCACGCTCGTGGGGGCGTTGCGCAAGACGCACGGCAAGAAGGGGATGGCGTCGCTGTGCATCGGCGGCGGCGAGGCCGTCGCCATCGCGATCGAAATGGTATAGCGGCAACTCAGCGGCTGAGGCCGCGCGCGCTGACGGGCCAGACGGCCTCTACCTTCTGGCCGCGCACCGCCACCACGGTATCGTGCAAGTTGAACGTGGGATCCACATGGCTGGGTATGAGGCGCACACGCGCGCCAAGCGCGGGCAGCGCGCCCGCGCGCGGCGCCTGCAAAATGGCGTGTTCGTCGTTGATGGCAATGCAGCGCCACGGTGCGCCCGGCGGGGCCGTGGGCACGCCGCATTCGGCGCTGGTCGACTTGAGCCCGATGTCGACCACCACCCGCTCGGGCGTGGGCGCGCTCATCACGGTGCCAGTCAGGAAGAGGCTATGCTTGAAGGACAGGCCGTTGCTCCAGTCGATGGCGGCATACTGCCCATCCATGAACGGATACGAGCCGGCCTGAATTTCGGTGTAGGCGCCATGAGCGACGTCGAATTCGGCCGAACCCGTGCCGCCACCGGTGACGCGCGCGCACGTGATCCCGGCCTGCGCGAAGGCCGCCAGCGTTTTGCGGACGCGGCCCGCCGCCTGGATGCACGCGCGTTCACGCAGCGCCAGCGAGCGCTTGTGCTGCAGGCCACCCTGATAGGCTTGCAGCCCCACGAATTCAAGCCCCGGCATGCTTTGCACGCGCCGCGCCAATGCCACCGCGTCGGCGGGCGTCTGAACGCCGCAGCGCCGCTGGCCGATGTCGATCTCCACCAGCACGCCGATCTGACCGCCATACGTGCGCACGGCGCCACCCAGCGCATCGACGGCGCGCGCGTGATCGACGCAGACCGTCACGGCCGCCTGTTTGGCAAGGCGGGTGAGCAGTTCCAGCTTGGCCACTCCCATCACCTCGTTGCTGATGTGGATGTCGCGCACGCCCGCCAGCACGAACGGAACCGCTTCCGTGACCTTCTGGCAGCAGATTCCCACAGCGCCCAGGGCGATTTGACGCAGGGCGACATCGGGGCATTTATGGGCTTTGGCGTGGGGGCGCAGGACGACACCGTGGCGTTCCGTCAGAACCTGCATGGTCCGCAGGTTCTCTTCGAAGACGTCCAGATCGAGGATCAGGCTGGGGGTGTCGATCACATCAAGCGGATCGCCCGCGCGCGCTGCGGGCGGTATGCTCAGGCTTGCCGCCTGATTGAGCGCTGTCATTTCGTTCTCCTTCCCTGGAAGCCCTTCGGCCCCCCGGAAACCCAAGTTGCCGGTGTCATGGAATCGGCGTACAGTGAGGCCGATTTTAGCGGCGAATCCTCAAACCCCGCGTTTCCCCAGAGCCAATCGACCATGTTCGACATTCTGGTTTACCTGTTCGAAAACTACTACACACCGCAAGCGTGTCCAGAGGCCGATGTGCTCGCCCACAAGCTCGCCGCGGCGGGTTTCGAACACGAAGACATCAACGATGCGCTGGGCTGGCTCAATGGGTTGGCGCAGACGACCGAACAATGCCTCGAGCTGGCGCAAATTCCCAAAAGCGACAGTGCCCGCATCTACACCGATGACGAATACCAGGCATTGGGCACGCAGGCCGTCGGTTTCATCAGTTTCCTGGAAAGCTCGGGCGTACTGCCGCCCGTGCTGCGCGAGATTCTCATCGATCGCGCGCAGGCGGTGCTCGAATCGCCCATCTCACTCGAAAAAATAAAGATCATGGCCCTCATCGTGCTGTGGAGCCAGGAAGCTGAAATCGATCATCTCATCTTCGAGGAACTCCTCGCCGACGACCAGTCGCGGCTGTCTCACTAGGGTGGCGCGCCACCCGGCTGGCGCGCGCCCTCCCCCCGAATCCGGGGCTTTCGCGGCCCCGTCCGACGGGGCCGGAAACGCCGCGCGACTCGCCGTGCGACGGCGTCGGCCAACGGGCCGGCACGGGTCGAAAAGAGCCAGTCTGATATATTTAGTAGCGGCCTGCGCATTCTTTTGCCGCGACGCAGCGACTGGAATTGCATGAACAAGACACTGATCATCGCCGAGAAACCTTCGGTAGCTCTGGACATCTCACGCGCGCTCGGGGGCTTCACCCGGGAGGGGGATTATTTTGAAAGCGACCACTACGTTCTGGCATCCAGCGTCGGCCATCTGCTGACGCTCGTCGCCCCCAACGACCCGCTGCGTGGCAAGTGGAGCTTCGCGCATCTGCCGGTGATTCCGCCGCAATTCGAGCTCAAGCCCGCCGACAAACGGTCCACCGAGCGCCTCAAACTGCTGGTCAGGCTGCTCAAGCGCAAAGACGTGGAAGCCGTCATCAATGCCTGCGATGCGGGACGCGAGGGCGAGCTCATCTTTCGCTACATCATTCAGTATGCGGGCGTGAAAAAGCCCATACGCCGCCTCTGGCTGCGATCCATGACGCAGACCGCCATCCGCGACGCGTTTGCGAACACGCGCGACGACGACACCATGAAGCCGCTGGAAGCCGCCGCCCGCTCACGCGCCGAGGCCGACTGGCTCGTCGGCATCAACGGCACGCGCGCGATGACGGCGTTCAACAGCCGCGACGGCGGTTTCTTCAAGACTCCCGTGGGCCGCGTGCAGACGCCCACCCTGGCCATCGTGTCCGAACGCGAGGACCGCATCCGCAAATTCGTGTCGCGCGACTACTGGGAGGTTCACGCCACCTTCGTGGCGGCCGCCGGGTTTTATAGCGGGCGCTGGTTCGACCCGAAATTCGTCAAGAACGAACGCGATCCCGAG
The DNA here is from genome assembly GCA_004298545.1 of Candidimonas sp. Classification (GTDB taxonomy): domain Bacteria; phylum Pseudomonadota; class Gammaproteobacteria; order Burkholderiales; family Burkholderiaceae_B; genus SCQX01. The sequence goes on from SCQX01000212.1 coordinate 14,361, forward strand.
CGGCGCGATTCCCGCCTGTGGTCGCAAGCCGCCGCGCAAACCATAGTGACCGCCTGCCGCGACAAGCCGGGAACCGTCACCGAAGAGTCGAAACCCGCCACACAATTGTCGCCGGCCCTGTTCGACCTGACCTCACTGCAGCGCGAGGCCAATTCACGCTTCGGCTTTTCCGCGAAGACGACCCTGGCGCTGGCGCAAACCCTGTACGAACGCCACAAGGCGCTCACCTACCCGCGAACCGATTCACGCTACCTGCCCGAAGACTACCTCTCGACCGTCAAGAAAACGGTTCAGGCGCTGGCGGATGGCGGGTCGGCAACGGCCAGTGTACGGCCGTTCGCCCGACAGCTCGCGGGCGAAAACTGGATCAAGCCGAACCGCCGCATCTTCGACGACAAGAAGATCTCCGATCACTTCGCCATCATCCCCACGCTGCAAATTCCGCGCGAGCTCAGCGACGCCGAGCACAAGATCTACGAACTGGTCGCCCGGCGCTTCCTGGCCGTGTTCTTCCCGGCGGCGGAGTTCCGTGTGACCACCCGCATCACTGCGGTGGAAGGGCACCGCTTCAAGACCGAGGGAAAAATACTGGTCGCTCCGGGCTGGTTGGCCATCTACGGGCGCGAATCACAAAACGATTCCGACGGTGCCATGCTCACGCCGGTCGCCGACGGTGAAATCGTCAAGACCGACGAAATCGAGGCGCGGGCGCTGGCGACCCGGCCGCCCGCGCGCTACACCGAGGCAACGCTGCTGTCGGCCATGGAAGGCGCCGGCAAGCTGGTCGACGACGAAGCGCTGCGCGAGGCCATGTCCGAGCGCGGGCTCGGTACGCCGGCCACGCGCGCGGCCATCATAGAAGGTCTGCTCAACGACGGCTATCTGCGGCGCGAGGGACGCGATCTGGTTCCCAGCGCCAAGGCGCGCGAACTCATGACGCTGCTGTCGGGGCTGCGGGTCAGCGAGCTGACGTCGCCCGAGCTGACGGGCGAATGGGAACACCGCCTCAAGCAGATCGAGCAGCGGCAACTCAAGCGCGACGACTTCATGCACGAGATCGCCCAGATGACTCAGGTGATCGTCAAGCGCGCCAAGGAATACGAGCGCGACACCGTGCCGGGCGACTACGCGACGCTGGCCACGCCCTGCCCGAAATGCGGCGGTGTCGTGAAGGAAAATTACCGCCGTTACGCCTGCACCCAATGCGATTTCTCGATTGGGAAGCACCCCGGCGGACGAACCTTTGAAATTCCCGAGGTCGAGCAACTGCTGCGCGACCGCACACTCGGGCCACTGTCGGGGTTCATCAGCAAGATGGGGCGGCCATTTTCCGCCTTGCTGCGCATCACCGACGACTACAAACTGGAATTCGATTTCGGCCAGCAGGATGACGACGACGACGAACCCGTCGATTTTTCCGGCCAGACATCGCTGGGCGCCTGTCCGAAATGCGGGCATGCGGTCTATGACCTTGGCATGAGCTACGTCTGTGAAAAATCGGTCGGGCCCGGCAAGACATGCGATTTTCACACCGGCAAAATGATTCTGCAGCAGGCAATCGCCCCCGAGCAGATCACCAAACTGCTGACCGGCGGCAAAACCGATCTGCTCGAGGGTTTCGTCTCCAGCCGCACCAACCGGCGATTCAAGGCGTTTCTGGTGACACAGGCCAACGGCAAGGTCGGGTTTGAATTCGCACCACGGGCCGTGAAGAAAACCGCCGCGCCGGTGGCCAAGAAGACCGACTCCTCTGCAGCGACGGGAACCAGCACGCCGATGACGAAAAAAACCGGCGTGCCGGCGGTGAAGAAGACCAACGCGCCGTCAGCGAAGAAAAGCCCGGTGACGAACACGGCTGGACGCGCAGGAACGGCAATAAAAGCCGTGACGAAAAAAGCCGCCGCCTCCGCCGCCAGGCAGCCGGCCGCGAAGATGGCTCGCGCCCCCGCCGGCCGGACAGGCGCGGAGAAAGCGGTCAAAAAAGCCGCTGCGGGTGCGAAGCGCGCAAAAGCCAACGACAACTGACCGCCGCGGTGGCGGCGCACGACGCATGACGGCGAAAGCGCGGCCGCGCGGCGACCCCGCATGAGCCGCCGCCGAAAGGGCGATGAAACGCGCGCGCTATAATTTCGCCGGGTGTTGTGCGATTACCCGCCACCGCACCTGAGCAGACCGAACTGGGATACGCCCGCAATTTGCCTCAGGCACAGGCTGCCCAAACTTCGGGTTACTACGCTGGAACGAACGCGAACGTTCGCTTCCAGGCTCAGGAGTCCGCATGACGAAACGTGCCCCCGCACCGCCGGCGCGATCGGTTATTGCGTCGGGCAGCCCCGGCACGGTTCCCATCGCACCCGCGCTCGACACCACGATGGAAGACGCGCGCATCACGCGCGGATCCACGACGCTGGGCCACCGGGTACTCTGGATCAGTCTTCTGGCAATCGCGCTGGGCGCCGCCGCGGCGGGCATCGCGCAGCTGCTGATGTTCATGATCAATGTGATCACCGACGTCACCTTCTACGGCCGCGTGTCCGACGTCATCGGACCCTCCACCATCAAGCACACGGGTTCCTTCGTTCTGTCGCCCGCCTACAACCATCTGGGCGCGTGGGTGATTCTGATGCCGGCCATCGGCGGGCTGATCGCCGGCGTCATGGCCCGCTGGGGTTCGCGCGCCATCCAGGGCCACGGCATTCCGGAGGCGATGGAGCAGATCCTCCAGCACGATTCGAACATTCCACCGCGGGTAACCTGGCTCAAGCCCGTTTCGTCCGCGTTCGCGATCGGAACCGGCGGGCCGTTCGGCGCGGAAGGGCCCATCATCTCTACCGGCGGCGCGCTCGGCTCGCTGATCGGTCAGCTTCTCGCGGTGACGGCAACCGAGCGCAAGACACTGCTGGCGGCAGGCGCGGCCGCCGGCATGGCTGCCGTGTTCGGCGCGCCGGTCTCGTCGCTGGTCATGGCCATCGAGCTGTTGCTGTTCGAGCTGCGGCCGCGCTCACTGATTCCGGTCGCGCTCGCCACCGTCACGGCAACCGGCGTTCGGTACGCCACTTACGGGCCGGGCGCCGTCTTCGCCATGCCGACGGTACTCGAGCCGGGCGGCTGGGCGCTCGCCAGCTACATCGTCTTCGGCGCAATCGTGGGGCTGCTGAGCGTGTGGGTGACGAAGGCCGTGTACGGGGTGGAAGACGCCTTTCAGAAACTGCCGATTCACTGGATGTGGTGGCCGGCCATCGGCGGGATCGTCGCCGGGCTCATCGGCTGGGTCGCGCCGCGCACGATGGGTGTCGGCTACGACAATATCGACGCGATCGTTTCGGGCGGCTTCGGCCTGCGCATGCTGGCGATCATGTGCGTCCTCAAATTCCTTGCCTGGGTGATCGCGCTGGGCAGCGGCACGTCGGGCGGCACGCTGGCACCGCTGTTCATCATCGGCGGCTCTTTCGGCGCGCTGCTCGGATCGGGCCTGGATTATCTTCTACCCTCGATCGGAATCGATCAGCGCATCGCGGCGCTGGTCGGGATGGCCGCGATATTCGCCGGGTCCTCGCGCGCGCTGCTGACCGCGATCGTGTTCGCCTTCGAAACCACGCGGCAACCCGCCACGCTGCTGCCGCTGCTGGGGGGCTGCACCGCGGCCTACCTGGTATCGGCCCTCATCATGCGCAACACGATCATGACCGAGAAGATCGTTCGCCGGGGCGTGCTCGTACCGCTGGAATACAGCGCCGATTTCCTCGCGCGCATGACGGTCGGGCAAATCTACAACCATACCCCGGTGACGCTCAAGGCCGAGGACACGCTGGCGACAGTCCTGCAATGGATGCAGGGCGGCGGCCCCGACACGCGGCACCACGGATACCCCATCGTCTGCGCGGACGGCAGCGTCGCGGGAGTACTGACGATTCGCGATATTCTCAATCCCGAAACGCCACCCGAGACACTGATCGGCACGCTGGTGCGGCGCCCGCCGGTGATCGTCGGCGAAGGCTATTCGCTGCGAGAGGCATCCGACATCATGGTGAAAGCCAATGTCGGCCGCCTGATCGTGATGAGTCACACCGCGCCGGCGCGGCTGCTGGGCATACTCACCCGCGGCGACCTGATCACGGCCAATGCCTACCGCCTGCGCGAGAGCAGCGACGCCCGCCCGCAGCTGCGGGTCGACCTGCGGCGGCCGCTGAGGCCGTTGCGCGCGGTGCGTCAGCGCCGTCTCCGGCGGCCACCCTCGCGCCCCTGAGCCGGCCCCAGGATGGGACGGGCCGGAATCGCGTGAAAATCACGCGCGGCCCGTTCGCCTCACTGCGAGCCCGGTCATTTCAATCGGGCGAAAAAATACGGCTATCATGAACGGGATCCGTGTTTGGCGAGGCGCGGCGGCAAACGCCTCGCCCGCCAAACCGCGGCGGCACCAATCATGTTCATTGTCAGGAGATCAACCATGGATACCCCGATGTACCCCAACCCAAGTTCGGAACTTTCTCAGCGGCGCGCCGAACTGGCCCCCCAACCACTGGCCGCCTTCAAGGCATTCAGCAAAGCCGTGTTCGCCGCGGGCGCCCTGGATGCCAAGACCAAACAGCTCATTGCGGTCGCGGTGGCGCACGTCACACAGTGCCCCTACTGCATCAAGGGACACACCGAAGGCGCGATGCGGGCGGGCGCCTCGGACGCGGAAATCATGGAAGCCATCTGGGTGGCCGCGGAAATGCGCGCCGGTGGCGCCTACGCGCACTCCAACCTGGCGCTGCAAACCCTGAAAGGCCTGCACGAACACGCGCACGCCTGATTCACGAACGCCCGCGGGGCGTGCGAACCGGCGACGGGCGACACGCCTACTTCTCCACGTACCACGTATCTTCAGACAGCATGATCTGCTGCTGGCCATAGCCCACCGGCATCATGGGGAAGCAGTTTTCTTGTGGCGGCACGACGACGTCCAGGAAAAACGGCCCATCGGCCGCCATGCATTCGGCCAGCGCGGCATCGAGCCGGCCCGGATCCTCGACGCGGCCGCCGCCCCAGCCGAATGCCCGCGCCAGCGCCACGAAATCCGGCAGCGACGCGTTGTAGGTGTGGCTGTAACGGCCACCATGCACCAGCTCCTGCCACTGCCGCACCATCCCCATGCGCGCGTTGTTGCACAAGATGAGTTTGACCGGCGTCTGGTGTTGCACGGCGGTGGCCAGTTCCTGAATGTTCATCAGCACCGAGGCATCGCCGCTGACGCAAATCACGGTCTTGCCGGGATTGGCAACCTGCGCGCCGATGGCCGCCGGCAGCCCATAACCCATCGTGCCCGCCCCGCCCGACGTCAGCCATCGGCGGGGGCGATTCAAGTGAATATATTGCGCGGCCCACATCTGGTGCTGACCCACGTCGGTCGCCACGATGGCGTCGGTCGCGCTCACCAGACGGTTGACGCGCTGCATGAGATCTTGCGGCAGAATATGCGTCTTGGAGGGTTCGACATGCAGGCAATCGCGGGCGCGCCACACGCCAATGCGGTCCCACCAATCGCTCAGATCGGCGGTGGCGCCGCCAGCCCGCGCCAGCTCGGCCTCCAGCGCGCACAATCCCCGATGGCAGTCGCCCACCAGCGCCACGTCGGCCCGCACGACCTTGTCGATGGAGGCGGGGTCGATGTCGATATGAATTTTGCTGGCGTGCGGGCAGAAATCGGACAGGCGGCCGGTGATGCGATCGTCGAACCGCGCGCCCACGCAAACGACGAGATCGGCTTCGTGCATGGCCAAATTCGCCTCGAGCGTGCCATGCATGCCCAGCATACCGACGAACAGCGGATCATCGGCTGGATAAGCGCCCAACCCCATGAGTGTCAGCGTGCAGGGCGCGCCCAGGCGGCGCACAAGGCGTGTGAACGCATCACAGGCCTCCACGCCCGAATTGATCAGCCCCCCGCCCCCATAGAACACGGGCCGGCGCGCCTTGGCAAGGAGCGCCGACGCCCGCTCGATGGACGCCGCCGGCACGGTGTCGACGGCAGCGGCGCGCGCCGCGCCAGCATGCCCATCGACGTCTGCCTCCGATGGCAGCGCAAGCGCGTTCTGCATGTCTTTGGGGAAATCGACGAGCACCGGCCCCGGCCGGCCCTCGGTCGTCAGGCGCAGTGCCTTGCCCACCAGCGGCGCCACGTCCTCGACCCGCCGAATCTGTACGTTCCACTTTGTGACCGGCCGCGAAATGCCAACCGCGTCGCACTCCTGAAAAGCGTCGGTGCCGATGGCGCCGGTTGCCACCTGACCGCTGATGCACAGAACCGGAATGGAATCGCACAGCGCGTCGAGCAAACCCGTGGTGGTGTTGGTCATGCCCGGGCCCGACGTGACCAGCACGACGCCCGGCCGGCCCGAAGACCGCGCATAGCCCTCGGCCGCATGCGCCGCCGCCTGTTCATGCCGCACCAGAACGTGATGAATTCGCGGTTCGGAATACAAGGCGTCGTATAGCGGCAGCACGGCGCCGCCCGGATAACCAAAAACGGTATCCACACCGTGCGCGATCAAGGTGTCGAGCAGCAACTGAGCGCCGCTGCGAGTCATAGTTCTGGTAAGCGTATCCACTTCATCAACCATCCGGTAAGCCATGCCCGCGCTGGCTGGCCAACCAGCCGGACGAAACGCGCGGCAACAAACGCCGCGTCATAATGATAATCTTTTTCGCGCGCGACTCTCTCCCGCGCGACGCTTTTACTCATCATCAACCGCCATCTCACATGCAAAAGCCGACACGCCCCTGGCATCTGGTCAAACCGTCAACCCTGCACGGCATGGGGGTGTACGCCGCGCGAAAAATCCCCGCGGGCACCCGCATCATTGAATACACGGGCCGGCGCATCACCGCGGAACAGGCGGACGCCCTGTATCCCGTCGACCCCGACGACCCGTTTCACACCTTCTTCTTTTCGACCAGCTCGGGCAAAGTCATCGACGGCGGCAACCACGGCAACGATGCTCGCTGGATCAACCATTCCTGCGAACCCAACTGCCAGGCACAGGAAAACGAACGGGGAACCCGGGTGACCATCATCGCATTACGCGATATTGCGCGCGGCGAAGAGCTGTTCTACGACTATGGGCTGGTGCTGGACGGCCGCATCACGCCGACGCTCAAACGCCAATACCGCTGCCTGTGCGGCACACCCGGCTGCCGCGGGACCATGCTGGCGCTACCCAAACCGCGACGCGCCAAAA
>SCQX01000213.1 GCA_004298545.1 Candidimonas sp.
CCGTGGTGGCGCAACGGGCGCGGCATCGCGTACGCCAGGCCATGCGCCCGCATGTGGACGGCCGCCGCTACGGCGCCGTATTGCTGGCGTTGGCGATCGGCGACCAGGATAGTGTGGAGAGCCGCGACTGGGAAGTTTTCAATCTGACGGGAATCACTCATCTGGTATCCATCAGCGGCTCGCATATCACCATGATCGCAGCGCTGGGCGGCGTCGTGGTCCTGCGCCTGTGGCCGCTGCTGCGCTTTCGTGGAAGGGCGCTGGCCGAGCGTATGCCCGCGCAGGTGGCGGGGGCCCTCGCCGCCTTGCTCGTGGCCTGGCTGTATTGTCTGCTTGCGGGGTGGGGGGTTCCGGCCCGGCGCACTTTCGTCATGCTGATGGTGCTTGCGGGCGCGCGCGTCGTGCGTGTGCCGCTGAGCGTTTCGCGCGCGTTGTGCCTCGTCGTATTCGTGGTCGTGGCGCTCGATCCGTGGGCGCTGCTGGCCAGCGGTTTCTGGCTGTCGTTCGGCGCGGTATGCGTGCTGCTGGCCAGCGGGGCGTGGGCCGGGCGGCCGCTGATCCGCGCGCCGGATTCGCGCGGGCGGCGGCTGTGTCGGGCGGCGGGCCTGGCCGCGCGCTTGCAGCTCGCGATCACGGTCGGTCTGACGCCGATTCTCGCCAGCGCTTTTCATCAGGTCTCGCTCGCCTCGCCACTGGCCAATGCCTATGCCATCCCCGTGGTGGAACTGCTCGTCACGCCGCTTTCCCTGCTGACCGCCGCGACGGCGTTCGTGCCCGGCATGCATTGGCTGGCAGACGTCTTCGCGTGGCTGGGGCATGGGGCGCTGGCCCTGGCGATGGTGCCGACAACCTGGCTGGCCGGCAGCCGCATCGCCGCGCTCGACGCGACGGCGGCGCCCACGTGGGTTTTGCTGGCCGCGCTGGCCAGTCTGGCGATCGCCGTTCTGCCACATGGTTTTCCGGGTAGGACAGCCGCCTGGTTGCTGACGATTCCAGCCCTATGGTGGCCGCCGGACCGGCCCGCGGCGGGTGGGTGGCGTCTAGCGGCGCTTGATGTCGGGCAGGGTAGCGCCATCGTCGTGCAGACATCGCGCCACGTGCTGGTTTTCGATGCCGGGTTGCGTACCAGCCCCGACTCCGACGAAGGTGTCCGCACGATACTGCCATATCTGCGCGCCACTGGCGTTCACCGTATCGATGCACTGGTCGTCTCGCACGCCGACATCGATCACGCGGGCGGTGCGCGCAGCCTGTTGTCGGCACTTCCTGTAACACAGGTATACAGTTCTTTCGATCTGCCGGCGTACCTGCGCCGCGAGGCGCGCCTGCTGGGCCGCCCCGGCGACCTGCCGCCGATGCCGGGGGCGGCCTCGTCCTGCGTGGCGGGCGCCGCCTGGGCGGTGGACGGTGTGCGGTTCGAGTTCATCTGGCCCGCCAAGGCGGCGGTTGCGCCCCGCGCGCGCAAGCGCGCGCGGCGCAATGACGATGCCTGTGTACTGCAAGTGACCGGCGCCCACCACACGGCTTTGTTGACCAGCGATATCGGCGCCGCGCAGGAGGCGTCGTTGCTGCGCAGCGGCCTGGGGAACGCCGATGTTGTGATGGCGGCGCATCATGGCTCGCGCTACTCATCGGCCGAGGCATTCATCGGGCGCGTCAAGGCCAGGCATGTCATTGCGCAAGTTGGGAAATGGAACCGCTACGGTCACCCGGATGCCGCGGTCGTCGAACGCTGGATAGCGGCGGGTGCCGCATTCTGGCGTACTGACGGACAAGGCGCGATCGTGATCCGCTCCGAGCGGTCTGGATTGCGGGTGGACGCGACCCGATTGGTGAATGCCCGGTATTGGCAGGATGGCCCGTGACGCGATAACGTTGAGTTGAGCCGGTGTCGCGGGATGTATAGTTTGGCCGTGGCGGCGCAGCCGGCTTGCCGCCGAAGGAGCAAGAATGGCAACGCATACCATCAAGATGCCGGATGTCGGCGAGGGTGTCGAAGAAGTAGAGCTGGTCGCATGGCATGTCAAATCGGGTGATCAGGTGGCCGCGGATCAGTTGCTGGCCGACGTGACGACCGACAAGGCCACCGTCGAGGTACCGTCGCCGGTTGCCGGCAAGGTGGTGTCGCTGTCCGGCCAGCCTGGCGACGTCATCGCCGTGGGCGCCGAACTGCTGCGCCTCGAGATCGATGAAGCGGCGCGTACGGCGGCCGCGCGGATGCCGCGTCGCGAGAAGCGGCAGGCGCCATCGGATGGCGCCGCGTCGGTTCCACGCGACGCGGGGGCGGCCGCGCCCGAGCCGGCAGGTGCGAGGGCGGTGGGTGCGCGCGCGGCGACGGCCCACGGCGTTGCCGCCGATGATCAAGGTGCCGTCGCGGATGATCGCGGTGTTGCCTCGGCCGATCGCGGCGCCGGGCGCTCCGATCTCATGGGGGGCGCGCCAGAGGATGCGAAACGCGGCGCGCATACGGTGCCCGTCACTGGCATGCGCCGCCGCGTCGCGCGGAAAATGCAGGAATCGAAACACCATATTCCGCATTTCGCGTATGTGGAAGAGGTCGATGTCACGGAACTCGACATAGCGCTCCTTCGACTCAATGAACGGTTTGGCGCGCGGCGCGGGAGTCTTCCGCTGTTGTCCTTTCTGGTTCGCGCCATCGTGCTGGCGGCGCGTGATTTTCCGCAGATCAACGCGCGCTACGATGACGAGGCCGATGTAGTGACGCAGTATGAACCCGTGCACGTCGGCGTGGCGACGCAGACGGACAGCGGGCTCGTGGTGCTGGTATTGCGTCACGCGGAGGCGCTCGATCTCTGGTCTTGCGCGCGCGAGATCAACCGTCTGAAGGAAGAAGCCCGCGCGGGCAGGATGACGCCTGACGAGGTATCGGGCTCCACCATTACGATCGCCAGTCTCGGGGATCTCAATGGCGTACTTTCCACCCCGATCATCAACTATCCCGAGGTGGCGATCGTGGGGGTCAATCGCATCGTTCAGCGGCCGGTCATCCTCGATGGGGTCGTCGTGGCGCGCAAAGTGATGAACCTGTCGTCGTCGTTCGATCTGCGCGTCGTCGACGGCGCGCAGGCGGGCGGGTTCATTCGCAGTATCCGCGGCTATCTGGAGTGCCCGACAACGCTGTTCGCGGAGTATCCCCGGCGGTAGCGTGCGAGTCGGCCG
>SCQX01000214.1 GCA_004298545.1 Candidimonas sp.
TAGGCGCCGCAGGCCTCGGCGTCAGTCATGACGCGCATCCATTGCTGGGCCAGGTCGGCGGCAATCGACGCCTCGCGCGCGCTGTGGCCGGCGCAGGCGAGGCCCACGCCAGGAATGACCGCCACGCGCGGCAACTGGTCGAGTTCGCGCTTGATGCCCCCTACGCGCCGGTTGTTGCGCACGAAGTAGGCGTGATACTTGCGGGTGAAATCGGCCAGGCGCTCGTCCACCACCCGCGCCCAACCGGGCAGGTCGCGCGCGTCAGGCCGCGGCAGAACCAGCGGACGGCCCTTCATGCGGATCACGTGGTCGGGCGTGGCCACGCCTCGCTGCGCCACGTCGGTTGCCCCCAGGCCGCTGGCGAACGCGCGCTCCGGTGCGCCGTCGCGCACGTTGAAAATCCAGTGTGGGTTGGGCAGGTCTTGCGAAAATCTGGCGAACGCCGCGCGCAAGTAAGGAGCCACCTGAGCGATCAGCTTGCCGGGTTCGGCGTCGTTCGGCCGTTCGACCGTCGTGACCGTTCGCAAGTGCGCGCCATGCCGCGCGCGGGTTTGCGCGGCGATGTAGTCTTCGGCCATCGTCGTGAATTCTATCGTGCGCTCGTACGAGTCCCGCGCGGTATCCGCGAAGGTGAAGAGGCCGTGCTTGCTGAGAAAGAGCCCTTCGCCTTCCGGATGCGCCTCGCATGCCTTGGCAACGGCCTGCGCCAGCGCGAAGCCGGGCATGACGTACGGCAGCCAGATCAGGCGTGTGCCGAAAATTTTCCGGCACAGCGCTTCGCTGGCTGCCTGATCGGCCAGCGCCAGGATCGGCAGGGCATGACTATGGTCGATGTATTTCGCCTTCACGTAGGCGTGCAGCAGCGCTTCCACCGACGGGTTGGGGGCGCGGCTGTCGATCAGGTTCGCGCGCAGCGCGTTCACCATGTCTTCATCGGACAGGTGGTCCAACGCGCGCAAATGGCGCAGTGGCGCCAGCCGCACGGCGGGATGCCCCTCGGGTTCAATGGTGGCCAGATCCCAGCCGCTGCCTTTCACGCACAGCACGTCGACGAGGTCGCCCATCACGTCCCTGCATTGCGTCTTTACCGAGGTATTGCCGCCGCCGTGCAGCACCAGCGCGGGTTCGGCGCCCAGCAGGCGCGCGCTGTACACCCTCAGTGCAAGGTCGCGCATGGTGCCCAGCGCTTCGTAACGCCGTACGAACGCTTCCGCATCCTTGTCACTCCATCGGTTCTTCATTGGTGTTGCTCCAGCCCGTTCAGTTCCCCGCCTGGCCTTGCGCCGGCGTCTTTGCCGCTTCGGCCAGTGCGCTGACGATGAGTGCGAACGATGTGGCACCCGGATCGGCGGTGCCGATGCTTTGGTCGCCGTGGGCGCGCGCGCGGCCCATCCTTGCGCTGAAAGAGGCGGTTCGTTGTGCCGCGTCGCGGGCGGCGGCTACCGCCTGCGCGAGCGACTCCGCCAGCTGATGCGACGCCTGGAAGTGCTGTTCCAGCACGTTCGTGAACGGCACCGCGGCGTCGACGATGGTCTTGTCGCCCACCCTGGCGCCGCCGATATTCACGATTGCCTCGGTGAAGGCGCGCGCGGCGGTCACGATGTCGGCTTCGGTGACTGCTATCTCGTCGCCAAAGGTGCGAGCCACCGCGTTCATGCCCACGCCCCAGATGGCGCCCGACGTGCCGCCGGCGTGTTCCGCGCAGGCGTCGGCGGCGCGCGCAAGCGTGCTTTGTGCGCCCGCCCGCTGCCCGCATGCCTGTTCGGCGGCCTGTAGCGCGGCGGTGGCGCCGCGCACCATGCCGATACCGTGGTCGCCGTCGCCGGCAACGGAATCCAGCCTGCCGAGATACTCGGCGTTCGCAACGATGGCTTCCTTGGCGCGCTGGAGACTGTGCAGGATCCGCAAGGCGCACCGCTGTGATGCTTCGCTTCCGGGCTTTGCGTCGGAAGGCGGCGGCGGGTCGAAATCGCCCGCGGGGCGTTCGTCGCGCGTCGGCAGTGGGGAGCCCATCTTGAATGCCGGCGTGTCGCAGGGAGCCGTCCAGTACCGGGCCAGCTCGTCGTCCAGGCGCGTCATGGTGAGCGACAGGCCGCTCATGTCGAGACTGGTCACGTATTCCCCCACCAGCGGGTTGACGGGCGTGAGCCGCCGGGCCTCGAGCCTGCGCGCGATGCTTTGGTAGACGACGAACAGTTCTTCGTATTTCGTCGTGCCCAGGCCGTTCAGAATGAGTGCGACCTTGTCGCCCGCCCGCCATGCCCGATCGGCCAGCACGGCGTCGAACAGCACGCTGGCCACTTCGTCGGCGCTGCCCATGTCCTTCTCGGAGATGCCGCGTTCGCCATGGATGCCCATGCCCACGGCCATCTTGCCGGCGGGCACCGTGAAGAGCGGGGCGTCGGCCCCGGGAAGCGTACAGCCCGAAAACGCGATGCCGAGCGTGGAGGTTGCCTCATTCGCCTTGCGCGCGACGCGTTCCACCACGTCGATGCCCAGCCCCGCCTCGGCTGCCGCGCACAGCATCTTCAGCACGACCAGGTCGCCGGCGATGCCGCGGCGCTGCGCGCGGTCGCCGCCCTGGCTGGAGGCGATGTCGTCGGTGACGGTCACGATGCGCGCATCGATGCCGTCGCGTCGCAGCTGCTCGGCGGCAAGGCCGAAGTGGATTTTGTCACCGGTGTAGTTGCCGAATGCGAAAATGACGCCGCCGCCATTCTCGGCGTGTCGCGCCACCGAATAGATCTGAGAGGCCGACGGCGAGGCAAAGATGTTGCCGCAAGCCGCGCCATGCGCGAACCCGGGCCCCACCCATCCCGCGAACGCGGGGTAGTGCCCCGAACCGCCGCCCACCACCACGGCAACCTGCCCCCTGGGACTGGCCGTGGCGCGAACCACGCCGCCGCGCACCTGCCGCGCGTAATGGCCATTGGCGGCCGCGAAGCCGCCCAGTGCCTCGTCCGCGAACGCCGCGGAATCGTTGGTCAAGCGCGTCATTGCTTCTCCCGATTGAATTCCGTTGCCACCGCCGCCATCATGCCGCCGCCGCGCGGGTGGCGATTCGATCGCCGGTCGCGGTGAAAAGACGAATTGCCTGAGGATCGGTCGCCAGCCACACTTGCTGTCCGTCCGCGGGAGCGTCGTCAGGGCGGGTCAGTACCTTCAGGCTGTCGTGCCCCGCAATCGCGCAGTCCAGCAACCAGCGGCCGCCCGCCGTCAGGGTACGAGTCTTCACACGCGCCGGGATGGCGCCTGCCGTTTGCTCGCGCCGCACGTTGAGGTCTTCGGGCCGCACGCCAACCGTGATCGTCCCGTCGACGAGGTTCTCCGGCTGGGCGAGGAATGGCGCGGTCAGCAGCGGGCAGCTCACCGCCACGCCGCCGTCGCGACCCTGACAGGTGGCGTTCAGGAAGTTCATGCCGGGGGAGCCCAGAAAGTAGCCGCCGAACGTACTGGCCGGGTTGTGGTAAGCCTCGCTGGGAGGCGAGTTTTCGAGGATGCTGCCGTCTTTGAGCAGCACCATGCGGTCGGCCAGCGTCATGGCCTCGCGCTGATCGTGCGTCACGTACAGAATGGTCTGCCCGACTTCGCGCGAGAGCAGCTTGATGCCGCGCTGTATCTGTATCTTGGAATCGACGTCGACATTGGTCACGGGTTCGTCGAAGATGACCACCTTGGGATGGCGCACGACGGCGCGCCCCACCGCGACAGTCTGGCGCGAACCGTTGTCGAGCAGATCCACCGACTGGTTCGCTTTCGGGCCCAGATTCAAGAGTTCCAGCAGGTCGCTCACCCGCTTGCGGCGCGCTGCGGCGCCGAGGCGTTCGCGCCGCGGCATTTGCCGCAGCGGCAGTTCCAGGTTCTCGGCAACGGTAAGGCCTTTGTACACCACCGGATACTGGAACACCATGCCAATGTTGCGCTGGGCCGGCGTGTAATGGGTGACGTTTTCATCGCCGAACCACACCTCGCCCGAATCGGCTTCCTCCAGCCCGGCGATGATGCGCAACAATGTGGTCTTGCCGCAGCCCGATGGACCGAGCAGGCAAGTGAGCGATCCCGCGGCGAAGGTGGTGCTGATGTCGTGGCACGCTACCACCGGGCCGAAAACCTTGCGGATGTCCTTGAGCTGAATGTCACTCATTACCCGGTCCTCCGATCGAGCAGTCCAGTAGGTCGCCGGTATCGCTTGCGTAGAGCCGCACGTCTTGCGGGCGTATCCATAGCGTCAACGATTCGGTGGCGCCATGCCGGGCGCGGTATTGGCGGCTGGGGTGGCAGACGGTGATCGACCCCGCCGGGGTTTGCGCATGAACCACGTAATCGGCGCCAAGGTCTTCGACGAGCTGTACGCGGGCGTCCATCGCCAGGGCATCGTCGACGGGATCCACGCGTATGGCCTCGGGGCGCACGGCCAGCGTTGCGTGCCTGGCAAGCGTGCCCGCGCCCGTCAGCCGCGCCGGGGTGCGAAACAATGGAGAGCGGATGGCGCGTGTCGTGGTGTCGACGTCGATGTCGATCAGGTTCATGCGCGGGAACCCCAGCGCTCGCGCCATGGCCAGCGTTTGCGGCCGCTGGTAGGCATCGGTGGGGGTGTGGATCGCGGAAATCCTGCCGTTGTCCAGCACGGCAACGCCGTCGCCCAGCATGAGCGGCTCGAGCGGGTCGCTGGTCAGGTACAGGAAGCTTGCTTCCATTTCCCGCTGCAGCGAGCGCAGGTCGATCACCAATTGTTCTCGCAGCTTGAAATCCAGCCCCACCAGCGGGTCGTCGAGCACGTACAGCGCGCAGGCCTTCACCAGCCCGCGCGCGATGGCCACCCGCTGCTTCTGGCCGCCCGAAATCTGGTCGACACGCTTGTCCAGCAGGTCGGAAATGCGCAGCATTTCACAGATGAAGGCCACGCGCTTGCGGCTCTCTTGCGCCGGTGTCCTGGCCAGATCGAGTGGGTAAGAAATGTTCGCGCCCACCGAATAATGCGGAAAGAGCGCGAACGACTGGGGGACGTAGCCTATGCCGCGTTTGCCCGGACTGACGGGGGTGATGTCTGCGCCCCCCATGGACACGCTGCCGGAATCGGGATGCTGGAAGCCGCAAACGATGCGCGCGATGACCGACTTGCCCGACGCCGGCGGTCCGGATAGCACGAGGAACTGTGAGACATCGCCGCGCAGGCTGGCATGATCGAGTATGCGGTGGCGTGCGAAAGCCTTGCTGATGCCCCTGAGTTCGAAGCCGCTGGATGAATCCATGACCCTACCTGCCCAGCGTCGTCAGAAGGGGCGCGATCACGATGCTGATGGCGACCACGGCGGCGGTGATCAGCCAGGTAATGAGCAGTGCGACGATGACCTGCCGGGTGTTGCTGTTTTCCCGGATATTGTTGAAAGTGAAGCCCAACAGCACCGTGATGATGACCAGCAGCACACCGCCCTTGAACAAATCCACGCTGCCGCGCTGGCCGATGAGGGCAAGCGAGAGCAGCAGCAGGACGGCCAGGGCGCCCCTGACCTTCATCACCGGGAATCGATGCGGCGTGCTTTGCCCGGCCATTTATACCTCTCCCCGGACCGTTCCGAAGGTCATGCCCATGAGCAGATATTTCTGGAAGAAGAAGATCATCACGATGATGGGAATCATGTAGATGGTGGTGGTGGAGGCCATGAATGTCCAGTCCACGCTTCCCCCCGAGTAGGTGCCCGTGGCCAGCAGCCCCGGAACGTTGGCGGTGTCGGCGCCGCCGACGATGTAATTCACCAGGAATTCATTCCACACGAAGATGACGTTGAAGATGAAGGCGGCGATGAGCGCCGGCACCACCTGGGGCAGGATGATGCGGAACATGACGTGCAGCCGGCTCGCACCGCAAATGAGCGCCGTTTCGTCGAAACGCTGCGAGACGCCGTCGAGAAAGCCGTTGAGTATCCACACCGAGAATGGAATGGAGTACATGGTGTAGAAGAGCGTCACGCCGATAGGGCTGCCCTTCCAGCCGAAGGCAACGAACATCAGGAACAGCGGCACGATGATGGCAGCTGCCGGCACCATGCGCATCGAGAGCAGGAGGAACATCAGCAGATCCGATCCGACTGGGCGGAAGCGCGAAATGGAGTAGGCCGCCGCAAACGAGATGACGACGGCCAGCGCGACCGAGATG
Organism: Candidimonas sp.; assembly: GCA_004298545.1. Classification (GTDB taxonomy): domain Bacteria; phylum Pseudomonadota; class Gammaproteobacteria; order Burkholderiales; family Burkholderiaceae_B; genus SCQX01. The sequence goes on from SCQX01000214.1 coordinate 6,158, forward strand.
CCCGAGAGCAGCACGCTGTTGATGAGCGCGGGCAGGAATTCGTCGCGGCTGAAAGTGTCGATGAAATTGTTCAGCGTGGGTGTGAACCACAGCGTCGGCGTGGAGGCCAGCATCTGGTTGCTCGTCATGAACGACGACACCATGATCCACAGCACTGGCAGGAAGAACAGCAGCGCCACCAGCCACAGGCTGCCGTAATAGCACACGTTCTTGAGTTTGCTATTCATCCTGGTGTGCCTTCTTCAGACTCAACGCGTACAGATAGAGCGACGTGAACCCGATGGCGATGACGAGCGCGATCACCCCCACGGTTGACGCGTTCCCCATGTCGAGCGAATTGAACCCCAGGCGGTAGATGCGCATGCCGAGCAGTTCGGTGGTTGTGCCCGGCCCGCCGCGTGTCAGTAGCAGCACCAGGTCGGTGGTCTTGAAGGCGTCGATCGTGCGCAGCAGCAGCCCTAGCATCAGGATGAATTTGGCATGCGGCAGGATCACGCGGCGCAGCACCGAGAATGTGCCCAGGCGATCGATGCGGGCCGCTTCCAGCTCGGCCTGCGGCACCGACGCCAGCGCGGCCAGCGTGATCAGCGTCATGAAGGGGGTCCACATCCATACATCGATGGCCAGCACGACGAGCTGGGCCGAGAGCGGGTCGTTCAGAAGATCGACGCGCGTGCCGGTGACGAGCCCGATGAGGTAGGTGATGACGCCGAACGTGGGATTCAGCATCAGTTTGAAGAATACGCCGACCGAGGTGGGCGTGAGCAGCATAGGGGTGAACAGCAGCGTGAGCGCGATGCGGCGCCCCGGCATTTTTCTGCTACCCCAGAACAGATAGCCCAGCGCGAAGCCGATCACGCCCGAGAGCGCGACCGTCGAGATCATGAACAGGAAAGTGCGGCTGAACGCGCTCCAGTCGGACGGATCGGTGAACAGGTTCAGGTAGTTGTGCAGCCCCACGAACGACGGTGGTTCGCCGGTGGTGAGGCCATATTTGTAAAAGCTCAGCCCCACCATCCACAGCAGCGGAATGATGTTGAAAATGCAGAAGAAGATGAGCGCCGGGGCGATCAGACCCCACGTGTAGCCGTGTTGCCGTATCCAATTGAAGCGTGGCACGGCCACGACAATTGGCCGGATGCCTGGGTTGGCGCTCACTTTCTACCTCGTGCGTCACAGCGTGGGCAGTTTGCCTTCGGGAGCCCTTTTGGTTTCGCCCGCATCGAATAGAACCTTCTGCTGGCGGTAGGCGATGTAGTCGAGCACGCGCTTCGGGTCCTTGGCATTGCCCGCGGCGTACGACGTGAACGCTTCCTGCTGAATGTCGAGCATCTTGGCGTAGTTCGGGTCGTGCCAGAAGTCGCGCGTGCGGCCGTTCGACAACATGTATTTGTAGGCTTTGAACCACGGCTTGATGTCGTCGAAGCCGGCGGAGTCGAGCACCCCCTTCACGCACGGATTGCCCCCCAGTTTGGCGAACTCGATCTGGTTGTCTTTCGAATACCAGAATTTCAGGAAGTCGATGACCGCTTGCTGCTGCTTTTTATTGTTGAAAGCATTGACCACCCAGGGCTGTCCGCCCAGGGTATAGGTGCGTTTTTTTTCGCCATTCACATTGAAGGCTGGCGGCGGCACGACCATGACCTTGCCGTTGAGCGATTCGGGAATCATGGTGGGCCCCATTGCCGCCCATTGAATGCACGAGAACACCTTGCCCTTGGTGAACAGGTCGGCCAGTTCCGGGATGCCCACCTGGTTCGATCCCGGCGGGCAATATTTTTGCAGCGCCACGAATTCTTCCAGGGCCTTGGCGTTCTCGTTGGTATTGAGAATGCCCTCCACGTTATGCGTTTTCGGATCCCAGATGTCGGCGCCGCGCGAGAACACGAATGGATAGTAGAAGCAGGAGAAGTTGTCGTAGGTCTTGGCATACTGCAGGCCGATGCCGTAGAGGCCCTTGTCGGGGCGCGTGAAGTGCGCCATGACATCGGCGTAGTCCTGCCAGGTGATGCCGACGAAGTCCTCGAACGTCTGTGGCAGCTCTTTACCGTATTTCTTCTTGAATGCGGCTTTTTCTTCCGGCGCGCTGAGCAGGTCTTTGCGCACGTACATGACCATCACGTCGCCTTCCTGCGGCAGACCGTAGATGTTGCTGGAGCCGTCCGGGTAGAGCATGTAGCCGTCCACGACGATATCGGAGTACCAGTCGATCTTCAGATCGGGGTTTTTGTCGATGATGTCGTTCAGCCGCAGGATCCACTTCGGCGTGGCGAAGGCGCCAAGCCATTGTGAATCGCTGATGAGGAGGTTGTAGTCGGCCGAGTGAGTGGCCAGCGAGGTGGCCGCTTTCTGGAACAACTGTTCGAACGGTGCGGAAGCGAGGGAGAAGCGAACGTCGTAGCCCAGCGATTTCTTGGCGAGTGGCGCGAAGGCCTCGTTGCCGAGCTTGGTCGACATGGCGCTGGGCGGCCAGCCCGCCACGCCCAGGATTTCCAGTTTGACGTTCGCGCCTTTCATCGAGGTGGCGGCCAGCGCAGGGCTGACATACGACAGGAACGGCGCGGCCGCGCCCGCCCCGGCCAGCTTCAGCATTTGGCGGCGCGTCAGGCCTGTGCCCGCGCCGGGCTCGTGCGAGAAACTACCCTTGATACCGAATTGCCCCATGACATCCTCCAGTTGCAACAGTGAACGGCGCACGAGCCCAATTATGGGGTTCTAGCGTGCAATTAACAGGAATTACGTAAAAATAACAAGCGATTGTTAACATAACAACATTAATTTGTTATGATTTTATCATTGCGTTGAGAAATTTGTGAATACCGCGAGAAAACTACGGGTTAGCACTTAGTGTCCTATCTGGTTGGTTTGCGCACTTTCAAATCAGCCGAACGGGATGCGACGGCCGCTCGCGGTTTGCTTGCTCAAGGAGCTTCATCGTGAATGCCAAGGGTAAAAAGATCGCGTTGGGCGCCGACCATTTCGGCGCCGGACTCAAGGACACGCTGCGCGAATACCTGACCGGGGAAGGGTACGACGTGACGGATTTTGGCGGCACCGCCAATACCCCCGTTGATTACCCCGATGTGGCCAGCGAAGTGGCGGGCCATGTGGCCAAGGGTGAATTCGATCGCGCCGTGCTGGTGTGCGGCACCGGCGCCGGCATGGCGATCTGCGCCAACAAGGTGCCTGGCGTGCGCGCCGTCTGTGTGACCGACCCCTACACCGCCGAGCGTGCGCGCGCCAGCAACAACGCGCAGGTCATCACCTTCGGTGCGTTGACCGTGGGCCCGGAGGCCGCCAAGAAGCTGGTGGATATCTGGCTTCAGGCGGAATTCCAGGGTGGGCGCTCGACGCGCAAGGTGGAAAAAATCCGTCAGATGGAAGAGGCGTTCAAGGCGCGGGCGTAATCGTTCGCGGGCGTAATCGTTTGTCCAGGGCGCGGGCGTAATCGCAGATAGCGGTCACAGGCAGCGGTCACAGGCAGCGGTCGCGCATGACCGGCGCGCGGGTTCAAGGAGCATCATGGCCATTTTCTGGCTGGGCACGAGTTGGAAAATGAACAAGACGCTCGAAGAGGCGCGCGGCTACGCCCGGGTGCTGGCGTCTCGCGCCGACCTTGCGGCGACGGGGGTGGACACCGGAACGGCCGAAGTGGACACCGAGGTGCGGAGATTGGGGGCTGAACCGGCGGGCGTGGGCACTGAGGCGGCGGGCGTCGAGGTGTTCGTCGTGCCGCCTTTCACGGCGTTGGCGCTCGTGGCGCGTGAACTTGCCGGCTGCCGTGTGCGGGTGGGCGCGCAGAACATGCATTGGGCGGAAGAAGGGGCGGGCACCGGCGAAATCTCGGCGCGCATGGTTCGCGATTGTGGCGCCACGCTGGTGGAATTGGGGCATTCCGAGCGGCGTGTGGCGTTCGGAGAGACCGATTGCACGGTGAATCTGAAAGTGCATGCGGCGCTGCGCGTCGGCCTGCGCCCGCTGATTTGTGTGGGGGATACCGCGCAGGAGCGGACATTCGGGGTGAGCGCGGAATCTGTCGTCCGGCAAGTGAAAATGGCGCTGCACGAGGTTGCCGCGGCCGATATGCCGCGGGCGCTGATCGCCTACGAGCCCGTGTGGGCCATTGGGGATGCCGGCACGCCGGCCGAACCCGATTACGCTGCTAAAATTCACGCGGCGATACGCGCGGCGCTTGCCGATCTGGCCCCGGAGTCCGGGCGTCGGGTGCCCATTCTGTACGGCGGCAGCGTGAACCTGTCGAATGCCGCGTCGTTTTGCGGTATCGCCAATGTGGATGGCCTGTTCGTGGGGCGCGCGGCCTGGCGGGCGCAGGGTCTGCTTGATTTGAAATGTGTGGTAGACCGCGCCATTGGCTGTCCTCGCGGAGGTGCCGCAAGCGTGGCGCCGTAGTACCGCATCACATTGCGGCACCGTGCAAGCGTGGCGCCGTAGTACCGCATTATCGTGGCACCGTGGCACGCACATTCCCCAATCACAGGACGCGGCAAAATCACAGGGCGCGGCAAAGAATGGATACGAGCGAGCGGCGGCAGACTTTGCTGAACCACATCATACAGGTGGGCTCGGCGCAGATCGACGAGCTGGCGTCGTTGTTCAAGGTCAGCAAGATGACGGTGTATCGCGACCTCAGCGTCCTGGCCGAGCAGGGCATCGTGCGCAAAGTTCATGGCGGCGTAACGGTGCACCCCACCAATCAGGTGGAAAGCAACATGCTGTACCGCTCGCACATTGCCGCCGATGCGAAGCGGGCGCTGGCGCGCGCGGCGTCGGCCCAGGTGGAGCCGGGCGACGCCATCATCATCGACGATTCCACCACCGCGTCGAGCATGGTAGCGTTTCTGGCGCATACCGTGCCGCTCACGGTGATCACCAACAGCCTCACTGTCATCAATGGCATGAAGGCCCACTATGGTGCCAAGATCATCGCGCTGGGCGGCGATTACAACGCGCGCTTCGATGCGTTCTACGGGCTGGTGTGCGAGCAGGCCATCGCTACGCTGCATGCCAACACGCTGTTCATGTCCACGTCCGCCGTGGTGGGAACGGTTGCCTATCATCAGGAGCAGGATGTGGTGAAGACCAAGCGCGCGCTGATGTCGGTGGTCGACCGCCGCGTGCTGCTGGTTGACAGCAGCAAGTTCGGCATTACGGCGCTGAACAAGCTTGCGCCCCTTACCGCATTCGATCTGGTCATCACCGACGACCGTATCCTGCCCGAGACTGTGGCCTTGTTCGAGCAGGCGAAGATCAGGCTGCAGGTCGTGCATGCATAAGGCGCGGGCCATCGACTCCGCGCATTCGTCCGCATCTTTCCTGAACGGTTCCGAACCGTTTGGCGGGCCGCGACTGCGTCATGGCATGCCGGGGGCGGGGCATGTGTCTGCCCCCTTGGTGGGCCGGCTCAGCTTCCAGACCGCTTCGAACAGGACTGTCTGCAGGGTCGCGAATTCATCGCTTTCGATGATGAGGCCGTAATTTTCCTTTTTGGAGGAAATCAGACAGACCCGATGATCGTAGATGAGCGTTGTCATCGACAGCACCATGTCTGGTGGCGTGTATCGTAGCTCGCGAAGCTGCGCCGGCGTGGATGGCCAGATTGCCTCGACATCTTTCTGTTCGGATCGAATGACCTTGAGCCATATCCCCTTGCTGACCCGGGCCTGTATGAAGCGGTCCATTTCCGCCATTCCCGGTGTTTGCATCAGCTCGTTCATGGATAGTATTCCACGCAGCACTTTGGGCTCGCTGGTGATGGTCAGCGTGTCCCAGAGCGTGGTCAGGATCCCCTGATCGCCCTCGTAGAAGCGGATTTGCGGTTTCCCCAGCGCGCGATTGTAGGTGGAGCGAAGCTGCGGCATCAGTTCATTGAGCATCTGGCGGCGCCCTTCCAGGCGTTCGAACAGAACCGTTGGATCATTGGCGATGACACAGCGCACGCCGTCCCTGGACTTCAGGGTAACCAGCCCTTCTTGCTCGAGCCTGTCCAGGGCGTTGTATGCCGATGTTCGGACGATGCCGGCGCGCGTTGCAACCGCCGAGATTGGCGCTTCGCCCAGTTCGATGGCTGCGGCGTACAGTTTGTAGAGAATGCCCGAAATACCGATGCTGGCAAGCTTGCTGGCGATATCCATGATGGGGTTGAAGTTTAGTGGAACGCGGTGGCCAAATGGGTTCGCCCGTGGCAGTTATAAGCCTGAAAATTAGTGTCTAATTTTATCGACAGGCACTTTGTAATATTGTTACTAGATGAATCTCAATAGGAAAATATTTATAAAATATGCTGATAAAACTAGGGTATACCCTTATTGCGGTTAGGCAATATGATCAATAGACTTCATCATTACTTTGTCTATTAATTTAGTCAATTCGCTCTGATCCGTGTGCGCGCACGGGCTGCTCGACCGGGATGCCGGTAGGGTGTGCCGACCAGGTCGACGCGAATGTCGCATAAAAAAAAGGGGATCGGAATGCTGAATTTGCCTGCGGTCAAGGTTGCGGCGGTACAAGCGTCGCCGGTGTTTCTTGATACCGCGGCCACGGTTGAAAAGGCGTGTTCGCTGATTCATGAAGCGGCCCTGAACGGCGCGCAAATCGTGGCGTTCCCGGAAGTTTTCGTTCCCGCTTACCCGTACTGGAACTGGATCATGACGCCAGTCCAGGGCAGCCCGTGGTTCGAGAAGCTCTGCCTGGCGGCCATCGAGATCCCCGGCCCGGAGATCGACCGTCTGGCGCGGGCCGCGCGGCAGAACAAGATGTATGTCGTGATTGGCGTCAACGAGCGCAGCCGCCATGGTATCGGCACGATATACAACACACTGGTGTTTCTCGGACCGGACGGCGAGTTGCTGGGCAAGCATCGAAAGCTCGTACCCACTTGGGCAGAAAAATTGACCTGGGCCAGCGGCGATGGCTCGTCGCTGCGCGTGTTCGATACGTCGGTTGGAAAGCTGGGGGGCCTGGCGTGCGGAGAAAACACGAACACGCTGGCGCGCTTCAGTCTCCTTGCGCAAGGCGAACTGCTGCATGTGGCCAGCTACATTTCATTACCCATAGGGCCAGACAGCTACGACATGGCCGACGCGATCAAGGTCAGGTCCATGGCGCATTCGTTCGAGGGCAAGGTTTTCACCGTGGTGTCGTGTTCAACCGTGACCGAGGAAATTGCCGCCCTGTTCGAACCGACGTGCCCGGGAATCAGTGAACGCTTCCAGCGCAAGCATTCCGCCTTTTCCGGGGTGATCGGGCCTGACGGCCGCGTCATCGGTGAACCCCTCATCGACGATGAAGGCATTGTCTATGCGGACGTCGATTTCACCCGCTGCATCCAGCCGCGGCAGATGCACGACATCGTCGGTCACTACAACCGTTTCGATATCTTCGATTTGCGCGTCAATCGCCAGACCCAGCAGCCCGCCCGTTACTACGACGGGCCATCGGAAACGCGGCCCGGCGCTTTTGAAAGCGTGATCGACCCGGATCGCGGCGAGCGCCTCGTCGACCCCGACGGGAGAGAATAGATGGCGCGCGACTGGTATCGAATCGGGCAGATCGTTCCCTCGTCCAATACGACGATGGAAACCGAAATTCCCGCCATGCTGCATCTTCGCGAGCGGCATTTCCCCGAGCGTTTCACGTTCCATTCGAGCCGCATGCGCATGAAACGGGTCACCAAGGAAGAGCTCGAGGCCATGGATCGCGACAGCGACCGCTGCGCGGCCGAGCTGTCCGATGCCCGTGTCGACGTGCTGGGTTATGCCTGCCTCGTTGCCATCATGAGCATGGGGAAAGGTTATCACCGCGAATCCGAGCGGCGCCTCGCGCAATGCGCCCTGGACAATGGCGTTGCGATTCCGGTAGTGACCAGCGCGGGCGCCCTGGTGGACGCGATTCACGCGATGGGCGCGAAACGTGTGTCTCTGGTGTGTCCGTACTTGAAACCGCTGACGCGGCTGGTCGTCGATTACATCGAGAACGAAGGAATCGAGGTCAAGGATTACGTGGCGCTGGAAATTCCCGACAACCTGAAGGTGGCCGCCCAAGATCCGGCGCTGCTCAAGGACATATACAAACGCGTGGACTACCGGCATTCCGACGCGCTGGTGCTGTCGGCCTGCGTGCAGATGCGCTCGCTGCCGTCAATTGCAGCGGTCCAGGCCGAATCGGGGGTTCCGACGCTTTCCGCTTCGGTGGCGACGACTTGGGGAATGCTGCGGCGCCTGAACCTGGATACGACCGTGCCGGATTGCGGGGAATTGCTGTCCGGACGTTTTTGAACCATAGCTTTCGTTCACACTTTCACTAACCCAATGATCCGCTCGAGATCGGATCGACAAGGAGGAGACATGGAGACGGCCAAACACGGTTCGCTCGCAAATATAAACCATGAGCGCCGCACGCTGCTTCAGACGGGCCTGGGACTGGCCGGCGCCACCGCGCTGCTCGCCGCCTCACCAGCGGCGTCCGCCGCCGAAAAAAGCCCCATCGGCAATTATCCGAAGGGGGTGGCGGGAGACACCGTATTCGTTGGCCTCACCCTCGATCTGACCGGGCCGTATTCCGCGGAAGGGGCGGACGAGCGGATGGGTTACGAGCTGGCGATCGAGCAGATCAATGCCGGCGCCGAGGCGATCCGCAAGATTTCACCGCTGACCAAGAAGGGGGTTCTGGGAAAGCGGGTGGTCTACGACGTGGCCGACTCGGAAACCAAACCGAATTCGGCGGTTCAAGCCGCCATGCAGTTCATCCACAAGAACGATGCCATGATGATCTCCGGCAGCGTCAGCAGCGCCGTGGCAATTGCGTTGCAAAAAGTTTGCGACCGCGAGAAAACGCTGTATCTGGTGGCGATTGGCGGCTCCAACGAAATCAGCGGCAAGGATTGCCAGCGCTACGCATTCCGGCTCTGGTATTACGTCTACTCGGTTGCCAAGGCTATCGCGCCCGTTGTGGCGAAGTCGCTGGGTAAAGATCGCAAGGCTGTTTATCTGGTGCCTGACTATACCTACGGTCATACGACCTACGACTCCATGAAGGAATTCACGGAGAAAGAGGGGTGGAAAACGGTCGGGCAGCAGCTCCATCCGCTAGGCGCCAAAGATTACAGCTCTTATCTGATCAACATTGCCAATAGCGGCGCGGATACGTTGGTGGTCATCGACTACGGTGCCGATGCGGCCAACTCCATCAAGCAGGCCAAGGAATTCGGCATCCTCGAGAAAATGGCCCTGGTGGTGCCGGTACTGTCTCCGTTCCTGGCCGAGGAATTGGGCGCGCAAACTTTCCAGGGCGCTTATGGCGCGATGGCCTTCTGGTGGACTTTGCAAGACCGCTATCCGATGGTCAAGGAGTTCGTGAACGCTTTCGAGAAGAAATTCAATGCCAAGCCACATGACTCGGCCTATATGGCGTACATGAACATGGCGCTTTGGGCGGATGCCGTCGAACGCGCCGGCACGTTCTATCCGCCCGATGTCATCAAGTCCTACGAGCAAGAAAAGAAACGCAAAGGCCTGATCGGCGACGTCTGGTTCCGAGCCGCCGACCACCAGGGGGTCGCGAACTTCCCCATCGTGCGTGGCAAGAAGCCCGGCGAGATGATGGGGCCGAAGGATTTGTGCGAAATCATCGACATCATCGATGCCAGCACTGTGCTGCCACCGGCGGAGCTGTTCGGCTGCAAGCTGGGCGGCTATGTCTGAGCATTGGGTTTCAAGAGGCGCGGCCTGGGGGGCACGGGCCGCGCGGATGTCTTGTTGAATCTCTTTTTCGTCGGGTCGTGATCATGGTTTATAAGGCAGCGGTCGTGCAGGCCGGGGCGGTTCCGTTTGATAAAGACAAGAGCGTCGCGAAGGCCTGTCAGTTGATTCTGGAAGCCGGGCGCGTGGGCGCGCGTCTCATTGTGTTCCCCGAAGCGTTCATCTCGGGTTATCCGAAAGGCTGTCATTTCGCGACGCCGGTGGGGTATCGCGGCGAGGGGGCGCGCGACGAATTCCTCACCTATCAGGCGGGCTGCATCACCATCCCCGGACCAGAGACGGAGCACCTGGGAGATGCCGCGCGCGAAGCGGGCGCCTACGTGGTGATCGGCGTGATGGAGCGCGGCGAATCCACGATTTATTGCACGTCGCTGTTCATCGGCCCCGATGGCGCGGTGCTGGGCAAACATCGGAAGTTGATGCCAACGGCGGCGGAACGCCTGATCTGGGGGTTTGGCGACGGCTCGACGCTGCCCGTGCTGGAGACGGAAATCGGCCGGATCGGGTCCGTCATCTGTTGGGAGAATTTCATGCCGGCGCTGCGCATGGCCATGTATGCGCAGGGCATTGGTCTGTACTGTGTGCCGACTGCCGATGATCGTCCCGTCTGGCCGTCCAGCATGCGGCATATCGCGCTCGAGGGGCGCTGTTTCGTGCTCTCGGCCTGTCAATCCATCAAGCGGGGCGCTTATCCCGCCGATTACCGCTGCGCACTGGGTGACGATCCCGATACCGTGCTCATGCGCGGTGGCAGCATGATCGTCAATCCGCTGGGGGAAATCCTGGCGGGCCCCGCGGAAGAAGGGGAAACCATCTTGTATGCCGATATCGACTTGAACGATCTGGCAAAGGGAAAATTCGACCTCGATACGGTCGGACATTACGCGCGCCCCGACATCTTCTCGCTGACAGTCAATCGTCGGCCGATGCCGGCGGTGCGGTTCAGCGATGGCAGTGATGCCTGACCGCCTCAAGCGGCCGCGGCGCGGGCCCGCCCGTTGCGGGCGCTTCCAAACCGTGGCGCTTGCCGACGGCAAGTAGCACCTCCTACAGGAAGTTTTTCATGCCGAGTATGCCTTTACTCGTGTCGCAGGTGTTCAATGGATTGGTCAGTGGCTTGCTGCTCGCGCTGATCAGCACGGGGCTGACGATCATCTATGGCGCATTGGGTGTCGTCAACTTTGCCCACGGTGCGATGTTCGTGGTGGGCGCCTACGCGGGTTATGTCGTCTTTGGCCTGACGCAATCGTTCGTGATCGCATTGGCGGCGGGGGCGTTCGTGACGCTGGCGGTGGGTCTGCTCATCGAGCGGGGGCTCGTCCGCCTGTTTTATGGGCGCCCACCCGAGGATCAGATCCTCGTGACGTTTGGCGTGGCGATCATTCTGGTAGAGATCGTGCGCGGGATTTTCGGCGGCGTCAGCCTGTCGATGCCGCCGCCGGAATGGGGGCATGGCATAGCCCGCATCGGGTCGCTGGTGTACCCGCTGTATCGTCTGCAGACCATGTTCATTTCGCTGGCCACGCTGCTGGTACTGTATTTTGTGCTCTATCGCACGCGACTGGGGCTGATCGTCCGTGCCGGCATTGAAGATTCGCTGATGGTCAATATTCTGGGCATCAATGTCAAACGGATTTTCCTCGTGGTTTTCGGGTTGGGCGCGATGGCGGCCGGCTATGCAGGGGTGATCGAGGCGCCGTTGGTCACGCTGGCGCCCGACATGGGGTTCAGGGTGCTCGTCGACTCGTTCGTCGTCGTGGTGATCGGCGGCGTGGGCTCGTTTCCAGGCGCCGTGATTGGTGGAATCATCGCGGGTGAAATCCTCAGCCTGACCTCCATCGTCAATCCGGCCTATTCACAAGTCATGCTGTTCGTCGTCATGGCGCTGGTACTGATATTCCGCCCGCAGGGGCTGATGGGGCTGGAGGGGCGCGAATGAGCGGCGTTCGAACCAGCCCGCCCCCGGCCCGGCCGGTGGCGACGGGTGCATCGCGGATCTGCAGGCGCTTTTATCCCGAGATCCTGGTGGGGCTCGGGTTGCTCGTCGCGCCTTATGTTCTGCCGCTGGTGGGAATGAATTCCGATCTTCTGACCCGGGTCCTGATCTGGGGTCTGTTCGGCTTGGGATTCGACCTGCTCTTCGGTTATACGGGGCTGCTGTCTTTCGGGCAGGCCGCGTTTTTCGGAACCGGCGGCTTTGTCACCGCGTATCTGCTGACGGCCGGCATCGTCCCGAACATGCTGCTTGCCATGCTGCTGGGCACCGTGGTGGCGTCGGTGGCGGGGTTGATCATCGGCTATTTGACTTTGCGCCGTTCCGGTATTTATTTCGCCATGGCAACGCTGGCATTTGGAGAAATGTTCTTCTTCATGGAGAATTCCACCTTCAAGAACTTCACGGGCGGGGAAAATGGCATTGCCGGCGTACCTCCCCCCCATGTATCGCTGGGGTTCGTGGACCTCCGTCTCTCCAGCGGCTGGCCGATGTACTGGTTCGTCGCGGTCTTCTTCTTTGTCGGCTTTCTGATTGCCCGGCGCATCGTCCACTCTCCTTTTGGCGCCGTGCTGCAGGCCATCAGGGGCAACGCCAAACGCGCAATGGCGCTTGGTCATTCCATCCAGCATTACAAGCTGGTCGTGTTCGTCGTCGCCGCCGCCTACGGGGGGCTCGCGGGTGCTTTGCTGGGAATCTTTCAGTCCTACATGCCGCCCGATGCGTTTGCGCTGGACACGTCGGCGCAGTTGGTGATCCAGACGGTGATGGGCGGCGCCGGCACCCTGCTGGGGCCTTTGCTGGGCGCGGCCATCTGGCTATATCTGTACGAGGGTCTGCAGGCGCTGGGGAATATCGGCCCTTATTGGAAGTTGATTCTGGGAGTCGTGTTCGTTCTGCTGGTCACGGTTTTCCGCCATGGTGTGGCCGGTGAGCTTCTGGAATTCGTTCGCCGCCGGCCTCTCGGAGATGCCGTTCATGAAGGGAATGGGCTCCGCGACGCGGCTCGGCTCGACGTGGTCGCGCCACTGCCCACGCAGGCCGGCGAGCCTGTGCTGGAGGCCCGCCAGGTCAGTAAACATTATGGCGGGCTCAAGGCGGCGACCGACATCGACTTCACCTTGGTCGAGGGCGAATTGCATGGGGTGATCGGCCCCAACGGTGCCGGGAAGTCGACGTTCTTCAGCATGCTGGCGGGCGAGCTGCCGACGACCTCGGGGCAGGTTTTTCTGCGGGGCAGGGACATCACGGGCATTGGCGTGACGGCGGTCTGTCAGCTGGGCATGAGCAAGAGCTATCAGATCAATCAGCTGTTCGAGCAGCTGACCGTGCGGCAAAATGTGCGGGTCGCGGTGCTTGCACGCCAGCGTGGCTCATACCGCGGCGATTTGCTGCGGAATTTGCACACGAAGGAACTCGATGCGCAGGTCGATGCCGCGATCGCCTTGGTCAATCTGGAGTCGCGGGCGGACACGCGTGTCGCCAAGATGCCCTATGGCGAGAAACGGCGGCTGGAAATCGGCCTGGCGCTGGCAACCGGGGCCAATGTGTTGCTGTTCGATGAACCGCTTGCGGGCTTGAGCCCCGAAGAGAGGGTCGCGGTGGTGGCGCTGCTCAAATCGATTCGCAAGGGGCGCAGCATCGTCATCGTCGAGCACGATATGGATGCGATGTTCGAACTCGCCGAGCGGATCACCGTCCTTTATGAAGGCCGCAAGTTGACGGAAGGCACTCCCGACGAGATTCGTGGTGATCCGGCGGTGCAGGCGGCCTACCTCGGAGGGATGGACGATGAGCCTGCTTGAGGTCGACAAGATCAATAGCTATTACGGGGACTCCCACATCCTGTTCGATGTGTCGCTGCGCGTCGAAGAGAACGAGGTCGTCGCGCTGCTGGGCCGCAACGGCGCGGGCAAAAGCACGACCCTGAAGTCACTCATGGGGGTGGTGCTGCCGCGAAGCGGAAGCATTCAATACCGGGGAAAGGAAATCCGGGGGCTGGCCGCGCACGAGATTGCGCGTCGCGGAATTCAGCTCGTCCCCGAAGAGCGGCGCGTTTTCAGTTCCATCACCGTTCATGAAAACCTGGTGCTGGCGGCGATGGCTTGCGGCAACCCGCTGCCCATTGCGAAAATTTACGAGATCTTCCCCCGGCTCGCGGAGCGCAGGCGGAACCTGGGGCGTCAATTGTCGGGTGGCGAGCAGCAGATGCTGGCAATCGCCCGGGCCATGGTGCGCAATGCCGATCTGATTTTCCTGGACGAACCTTTCGAGGGATTGGCGCCGCTCATCGTGCGGGATCTGGTCGAGGTCTGCCGCGATTTGGCCAAGTCCGGCCAAACCATCATCATCGTGGAACAGAACGTTCGCGCCGCGTTGTCGCTGGCGAATCGCTGCTACATCCTGAACAATGGCGCGGTGGTTTACGAAGGCACGCCCGATGCGCTGCACGGCGACAAAGACACCATCACGAAGTATCTGGGCGTGGGCGTGAAGGTTTGAACCGCTGGGCTACCCCTCGCGTGGCTGGCAATCCGGCGTGCGGGCCCCTTTGATGACGGCTCGGGCCGCTACGAGCGCGGGGCGCGGTGAGGGTTGCCTTTCGGCGCTTCCGCATACGTCGGGAACCCATGCGCGAACTTGTCCGACAGGTAGTCCGTGAACGCGCGCACCGCGCGAGTCGGAGGCCCGGCCGAGTAGGGGCGCAGCGTAAAAATATTATGGCCGAACGCGCCCAGTGGGCGCCACGCGGGCAATAGCTCTACCAGGGTTCCAGATTGCACGGCACTCTGCGCGGAGAAGTCGGGCAGAAGCGCAATTCCCATCCCGGCGCACGCCATGTCGCGCAGTACCTCGCTGTTGTTGGCCACGAAGTAGGGGTGCACGGGCACCGTGATCTCTTTTGTGGCATGGCGCGCGCCGGCGCGCTCGAAAAGCCAGCTGACTTTGCCTTGGTGCCGTGGGTACAGCAGATGCCGGTGTTCCCGCAGTTGCGTGGGGTTTGCAGGGGTTCCGTGATGCGCCAGGTATTCCGGGCTGGCGACGAGCAGCGTGCGGGAATGGCACAGCCGGTGCGCAACGGCGCTGTCGGGTGGCGTTTCCACATGCCGAATGGCCAGATCGAACCCTTCGGTTGCGATCGATACGACCTGGTCGTTCATGTCGATCTCGAGCCGTATGCGCGGATAACGCCGGAGAAATTCGGGAAACTGCTTGATCAGCTGCTGACGCGCAAGCGCGACGGGCGCGGTGATTCGCAGCAGGCCGGTCGGCTCCGCGGTGAGATCACAGATTTCCGCAAAGCTCTGGGTGATGGCGTCGTAGGCGGAGCGCGTTCTTTCCGCCAATTGCCGCCCGGCCGCTGTAAGATGGACCGAACGCGTCGTGCGCCGGATCAGCGTGACGCCGGCGGCGCGTTCCAGTTCCGCCATGCGCTGGCTGACCGCGGCCTTGCTCACCGACAGGCGGCGCGCAGCCGCCGTGAAGCTGCCTTGCTGCGCGAGCACGCTCAGCCAGTGGATATGGGCCCAGAAACGGTCGATGTCTTTCTTGTCCATCGTGGAATTGTTCATGAATTTGAACAATCAGTCTACTGTTTGGCACTATGCAAGCCTGGACGTGCTTTTTACACTGGCGGCACTCTGAGAAAATACGCAATCTTGCGGCAAACTGCTCATAGGGAGACATTATGCAAGCCTACACGGATCGTGGCGATGTCGGCCAGTTCATTCAGGGACACCGCACCGCGGGTAGCGGTACGTCTACACAAGGAATCTACAACCCGGCCACTGGCGAAGTGGCTCGCCAGTTGCGGATCGCGAACGCCGAGGACATCGAAAGCGCCGTGCGCTCCGCCGCGGATGCGTTTCCCGCGTGGTCCAGGACACCCGCGCATCGGCGGGCGCGTGTCATGTTCAAGTTTCTGGAACTGATGCGCGTGCATCAGGATGAACTTGCCGCCATCATCACCGCCGAGCATGGCAAGGTGTTCAGCGATGCGGTGGGAGAACTGGAGCGCGGAATCGAGGTCATCGAGTTCGCCTGCGGCATTCCCCAGTTGCTCAAGGGGCAGTATTCCGAGCAAGTCGCCAATGGGCTCGACAACTGGACGATGCGCCAGCCGCTTGGCGTCGTTGCCGGCATCACGCCGTTCAACTTTCCGGTGATGGTACCGTGCTGGATGTTTCCCATCGCGCTGGCCACGGGCAACTGCTTCATCCTCAAGCCCAGTCCCCGCGATCCGTCGATATCGCTGCGCGTCGCCGAGCTGCTGTGCGAGGCGGGGTTGCCCGAGGGCGTTTTCAACGTGGTCCAGGGGAACAAGGAAGCGGTGGATGCGCTGCTGGCGCACCCCAATATCGCGGCCATCAGCTTCGTGGGGTCCACGCCGATCGCCCGCCAGATCTACGCGCAGGGGGCGCATTTCGGCAAGCGGGTGCAGGCGCTGGGCGGCGCGAAGAACCACATGGTGGTCATGCCCGATGCCGATATGGAACAGGCCGCCAACGCGCTGATTGGTTCGTCGTATGGCGCCGCCGGGGAGCGCTGCATGGCGGTATCCGTGGCGGTGCTCGTCGGCAATGCCGCCGAGAAAATCATGCCCATGCTGGCCGAGCGTGTGCGCCAGCTCAAGATTTCGCACGGCATGGATGCCGAGGCGGAAATGGGGCCGGTGATTTCGCCGGACGCGCTCAAGCGCATACGGGAATACGTGGAGATCGGTGTGCGGGAAGGCGCCGAACTGGTGGTCGACGGCCGGCAATTTCAGCCGGCGGCGGCGTGCGGGGGCGGGTTCTTCATTGGCGGCAGCCTCTTCGACCGGGTGACGCCGGCAATGCGCATCTACCAGGATGAAATTTTCGGGCCGGTTCTCTCGTGCGTGCGTGCGCCGGACATCGATTCCGCCATCCGCGTGATCAATGAGAACCCGTATGGCAATGGCGTTGCCTGCTTCACCCGCGACGGCCACGCCGCGCGCGAGTTCGCGTGCCGCATCAATGTCGGCATGGTGGGAATCAACGTGCCCGTCCCGGTTCCCACCGCCTGGCACGGTTTCGGCGGCTGGAAGAACAGCCTGTTTGGCGACATGCATGTCTACGGGGAAGAGGGTGTCCGCTTCTA
>SCQX01000215.1 GCA_004298545.1 Candidimonas sp.
GCCGGTGGGGGGTCTTTGGATCGATCGGCCTGATGGTCATTCACTCATTTGTGCCGTTTCCAGCGGAAATACTTGCCTGCGCGAACGGCCTCGTCTACGGACCGATCCTGGGCGCCGTGATCACCTGGGTTGGCGCCATGCTCGGCGCCGTTGCGGCGTATGGGCTGGCTCGCCGCTTCGGCAATCCATTCGTCAAACGACTTCTGACGAGCCGCCAATCCGATGAACTTACGAGATGGGCGGGCCGGCAGGGTGTGGGCGCCATGCTTATGGCCCGGCTGTTGCCGATCATCGCGTTCAATCTCATCAATTATGCCGCTGCACTGGCGGGTATTGGCTGGTGGACCTTCTTGTGGACCACAGGCTTGGGTATCCTGCCTATGACCGTGCTTACGGCAGTGTTCGGGGACCGGGTCCTCACCGTCTCGCCCTGGATTTGGACGGCGGTGGGCGCCGCAGTGCTAATGGCCGCATGGGTGACGCATGTGGCGCGACGACGTCGGAATGCCTAGACACATACAGCAGGTGCCACAGGGTCGGTGCGGGGAAATCTCCGTTGTCGGCCAAAACTGGGAAATGGCGGTCGAGGCTCGAAGCATCGACCGCCGGCGATCAGATGGCGCCGCGTTCGCCGGAGGGGATCTGTCCCAGGCGGACAGCTTCTGCAGCTTGCGCTCGCACCGCCGCGCGATCAAGGCTCGATTGAACCGGCGCTGCCACGCGAGAACCAGCCGGTTCGTTGCTGCGATTGCGCGCCGCCAGCACCGCTTCGGCCATGACTTCCGCGCCGGTGCGGCTGCCTTGGAACGCCGGGGTGTGCTCGGGCGCAACTGCATCTTCCGCGTAGGCGCCGGCCGAAACGAGAACTGCCAATGCGGTGACGGCAAACAGGTGACTCGATTTCATGATGATTTCCTTTGTGAGGTTGAACGGTGGACTTGGATCAACTGCTTCGCTCATAACGTCACAGTCACAACCTTGGTCGGCCTAAGGCAGCAAAACGTGACATCGCCAAGTCAAGGCGAGACATGTGACGTTCGCCAACATGCGAGTTGCACCTCCTGGGCAAGCAGAAGGCCGAAGCGTGTAAGACCGAAACAGTGTTGGCCGTCTAAACAGACGACGGGCATGCTCGGGACGGTGAGCACGACGCGGCACTGGCCAAGCGCAGCGTTTCACTCCCTGGCTCCTCGTCGCCATCACGCAGCCACGCCGCACCTTTGATGAAGCCGCACAAAGTTTTCCATCGAAAGTTGATCGCCTCCGTCCTGATGGTGGCTCCGTCGGTGTGCGGTGGCCGCATTTGGCAGGGTTGGCTTTGGCCTCGCACGAGCGCCTACGGGTTCGCCTGGTTGCGATTTCATTTTTGGACCCCGGTGTTGCGCATGCGGTGACATCACGCTCAGGCCGTCGTCCATGTCTCTCGAAATCGTCACCCTCGCCTGCGCCTTGCTGATCGGCTTTGCCGCGCACCGCGCAAGCCTGCGCAACGTACGCGCCATTTCCGAAGTTATTACGGCAGGCAGCATGCACATGTTGTGGAGTCCGCTACAAGCAATGCTCTGGACAGCTACGCTGACGGGAGTTCTGGTTCTTGGGTTCGGTATGACGCCGCAGCCCGCCTGGTCCCGCACGCCGCTTGCGTTGGCTTGGGCCGGCGGACTGCTGTTCGGCGTGGGCGCGGCTCTCAATGGTGGCTGTTCACTTTCCACGCTGACGCGCCTGGCCGACGGCGACTTGGGCATACTGGCTACGCTGGGCGGATTCCTGGTTGGCGTGAGAACCTGGATTGGCTTGCCCGCAGGGCTGGCGGCGGTGGTATCACCCTGGTCGCGCTGGCCACAGTTAGCGCCTTGGCTCCTGGCCCTTTTCTTGGCGTGGGCCTTCCACCGTGTGAAGGTGCTATGGCAATTGAGCCGAGGCCGCCGCCAGCTCAAGGCGGCGCTGCTGGCGCCGACCTTTCATCTTTCGATACCTGCCGCACTCTTCGGCTTGGCCGCAGGTCTGCTGTATGCCAGGCAAGGAGCGTGGTCCTACACCAATTACCTGCGGACAAGGGTCTTGAACTCGTGGGGCGCAGCGCCGGCTCCCTCAACGTGGCATGGCCTCCTGGTGCTCGGGCTGCTCGCCGGCATGATCGCCTCGACGCTGCAACGAGGCTCGTTCGCCTGGCACCGGCCGAACGATGCCTCGAACTGGCTGCGGCACGCTGGCGGCGGCGCGCTGATGGGATCGGGTGCAGCCATGGTGCCGGGCGGAAATGACACGCTGCTGCTTGGCAGCCCGCCGATGATGACGGCCACCGCCTTGTTCAGCTATTTGTCAATGCTCGCTGGTATTGCACTGGTGCTTGGCACTTTGCGCGCGACACGCACGCCGATGCCAGTGATCTCCTGCTCGCCTTCCGGCTGCGACGAGGCGCGCGTCCCAAAAACGCCCGGTTCGGGTCGATGAGGGAATCCGGCACGAAGACACGATATGACACTTCTTGACCTACCCATCACCGGCGATGCACCCATGTGCGCCGGTGCGGCCACTTCCGAGCTCGATCTGGAAGGGCAACTCCCGTCGCTGCGCCAGCGGCTGCTTCGGCACGCGCTGTTTGCGCTGAGCGATACCAGTCTCGCCGAGGACCTGGTGCAGGACACATTGATGGCCGTTGTGGAGCAACGCGACCAGCATCGCGGCGTGGCCTCGCTCGTGACGTGGGCGACGGCGATCCTGAAGAACAAGATCGCCGACTGGTACCGCTCGCCCGCCCGGCGTCGTTTCGTGCAGCTGAGCCCAGACGATGAGAAGCTCGATGACGCCATTGACGCGCTTTACGATCCCGACGGGGCCTACACCGACCCGATCCCCGCCTGGCAACAGCCTGACAACCTGATGGAGCAGCGACAGATGATGACCGTGCTCGAAAGGTGCGTGAGCTGCCTGCCTCGCCAGACCGGCCGCATCTTCATGATGCGCGAATGGCTGGGGTTCGAAACCACCGAAATCTGCGAGCGTGTCGGCGTCAGTGCCGAGAATTGCAGGACCATCATGCACCGTGCCCGCATGGCGCTTCGCGGCTGCATGCAACGCGATTGGATCAACACCAAGGCCAATGTATGAACTGGATG
>SCQX01000216.1 GCA_004298545.1 Candidimonas sp.
TGAAAGCCCGGGCGGCCGACCGCCTGACGTTTCTGGCGGCAGCGTTCGCCGGCGACCCCGCGGGCCGCAACTGCGATGACGATCCCCAACGGTGCAATCGGCATGGCACCCGGTTTCCGCTGACGGGATCCACGCTTTGGATGGGCGAGATGCAGGTGGGGACGCCCCCTGCGGATGGCGCCGAGGGGTTTCCGGGCATCTACAAGCTGGGCGCCTGGTATTCGAACGGCCACTTTGGCGATCAACGCTACGGTCGTGACGGCGCGGGGGCCGTCGTGCCGCTGTCCGACCCCGCGGCCGATCGGCCTTTCGATCACAAGGGGAACTGGGGCCTCTATGGGGTGGTTGATCAGACGGTCTGGAGGGGACGCTCGAGCAGTCTCAGCATGTTCCTGCGCGGTGGCGTCTCGCCCTCCAGCCGCAACTTGATCTCTACGTATGCGGATGCGGGCTTTGGCTTGAAAGGGCCATTGACGGGGCGCCCCGACGATCTGCTGACGCTGGGTGTTGCCTGGGCGAAGATCAGCCCTGATGCGGTGGCGGCCGATCGCGATGCGGCGGCATCGGGTGGCCAACCGGTCGCGGTGCGGCGCAGCGAGGTGGCGTTCGAACTGAGCTACACCGCGCAGATGACGCCGTGGTGGACGCTGCAGCCCGATTTGCAATATATCGTTCACCCGAACGGCGGGCAAAACCCGGAAGATTCCGCGCGGCGTCTCGGCAACGCTTTCGTCGTTGGCCTGCGGACCACCATCAAGTTTTAACGCAGTGCCCTTTCGATTCTTTTGGAGGATATGTCGACTGGGCGCGCTCGTGCGGAGGCCCTGAAAGGTGAGTATTTGTTCCATGTGCGCGAAAAGGCTCGCTTCTGTAGTACTTTGACGCCGCTTGCCACGTCGGGTATAGGTTTCCCCACCCTGCGCCGGTCACAATGGGCCATTTTGACTTGCGGAGGGACGACTGGTGAAAAAGATGATGCCCGTGGCCATTCTGACTCTGGCCATGCTTGCGGCCGGACCTCTGGCGCGGGCAGCCGATGTGGGCGTGAGCATTGGCATAGGCATTCCCGGCCTCTTCGTGGCGCCGCCGCCCGTGTACTATGCACCCCCGCCGCCCGTGTATTACGCGCCGCCGGTGGTAGCCCCGGTACCCGCTTATGTGCCGGTGATGCCGTATTACTACGACAAGCACGCTTACAAACACGCCGAGAAGCGTTGGAGAAAACAGCAAAAGCGCATGCGGAAGGATTACCGTCGCGCCTACTATGGCGACGATTGATCGCGGCCGTTTTTCTGGGGCACTCGGGGCGACAGTTGTGCGGGGTATCTTTGGGCGTCGCCCGGGATGCGCCGTGGAATGTTGGACTGTCCGCGCGCGTCGATGTACCGGAATCCCCGGTAATGACCATTCCACAAATAGGGGATTGACGACATTCCCCGGCAGCGTAGAATCCCTCGTCACACCGGTGTCCACAGTCCGGAACGAGACGGCGACAACGGTGTATCTCATATCAAAAACAATATCGGCGAGAGGGGATCATCATGAAAACCGTTACCGGTGTGGTCGTGTCGTTGGGGATGCTCGCTGTTTCGACTGGCGCCTACGCGAAGGGCTCCACTCCCGAACAGACCAGGGCGTTCGAAGAAGGGTCGCAGAAATGCTACCCGTTGTTCACTCCGCCCCAGGGCGGCACGCCCTATCAGCAATGCATGGAGGCGGTGTTTGCGAAGATGAGGGCGATGCAACCGCCAGGGTCCCGCGGCGCGTCCACGTCTCCGAGACCGCCCGGGCCGCCGAATCCGCCCGCTTCGCCGGCGCGGATCGCGAATGGCAACCAGCGCGTCGCTGTCTATCATTGCAATATTCCCGCGCTTCACGATTCCAGGCTTGGCGCGCAGATAACGATTTGGCGCGTGGGCGACACAAAGCGCTATTTCGTCTCGCCGCGCGGCGACAGCAGCCGCGCCTACGCGGTGCGGCATACCGGGACGCCGGGTCGGGGCAACGTGGGCTTCATACTCGAGGGTGGCGCGAGCCTCACCGTTACGCCCAGTGGATGGGTCACGACTTCGTTGGACGAGACGCACAACAAGAACTCACTGTATGGGCCGGTTTCCTCCGCTCGCAACCTGCCGCGGGGCCAGTGCAGCCTCCAGCGCGCGTAAGGCGGCCGCGCGCTGCCGACTCTCGCCGGGCGGCCGCCATCGAGGTGGCGCGAATGCGCGGCCCTTCTTGACAGGCCGCGAGGCGAATAGTAGCGTTGCCCGTGAAGGAATGGAGTGGCGGCGGGTAGCCACATGACAATGAAAATAACGGAGACAGACATGCTTCACGACGGGAAGCCGGGCGAGCGTGCGCGTGGCGCGGTATCGCCGCGGCGTCGAAAATTCTTGCGGGGCGGCGCAACGGCGCTGGCGGGCATCGCGGCCGGCATGGCCGGGCCCACTGCGCTGGCGGCACGGGGGGATGGCGGCGAGCTGGCCGTACCCGAGTCGATGAAGCGCGAAGGCGCGCCGGTGGGCGGCGAGCCCTATGGCATACCGTCGAAATATGAAAAAGGCGTCGTGCGCCACCTGCGGCCCACCGACAAACAGTATTTCTCGTCGTCCTCGCGTTCCCCCCTGCAGGATCTGGACGGCATGATCACGCCCAATGGCCTGTTCTACGAGCGCCACCATAACGGGGTACCCACGATCGACCCTGCACAGCATCGTTTGCTGATCCATGGCCTGGTGGAGGGTTCGCGGCTCTTCACCATGGAAGACATCCGGCGCTATCCCGCGCAATCGCGCATTCACTTCATCGAGTGCTCCGGCAACCCGGGCTACAAGGTCTACGGCAAGACGGCGGCGCAGGCCAATGGCCTCGTCAGCTGCGCCGAATGGACGGGCGTCATGCTGAAGACCGTACTGGATGACGTGGGCGTGAAGCCGGGCGCAAAGTGGGTCATCGCCGAAGGCGCGGATGGCGCGGGCCTTACACGCAGCATCCCGCTTTCGAAATGCCTCGACGATGCGATGCTGGTGTACGGCCAGAATGGGGAACGCCTGCGTCCCGAGCAGGGTTACCCCCTGAGGGTGCTGGTGCCGGGCTTCGAGGGCAACATGAACGTGAAGTGGCTGCGTCGCCTGCAGGTCAGCGACGAACCCATGCATTCCCGCGAAGAGACGTCCAAATACACTGATCTGATGCCTGACGGCAAAGCGCGCGAATTCACCTATGTGATGGAGGCGAAGTCCATCATCACGTCACCTTCGGGTGGGCAGAAAATGCGCGGCAAAGGGTATTGTGAACTCACGGGCATCGCCTGGAGCGGCCATGGCAAGATCGCGCATGTCGATGTCTCCGTGGACGACGGCAAGACATGGCACCGGGCGCGCCTGCAGGGGCCGGTTCTGGACAAGGCGCTGACCCGCTTCCGTTTCCCCTGGAACTGGGATGGCGCGCCAGCGGTCATCATGAGCCGGGCGACCGACGAAACAGGCTATATCCAGCCCACGTTGGAGCAGCTGGTGGCGGTGCGAGGTGTCAACAGTGTATATCATAACAATGCGATGACGCCATGGCGCATCGCGGCAAGCGGGGAGGTCACCAATGCGCGCCTCTGATCGAAATCTCGTGCTGACCCTCGCGCTGGCAACGGCCGGCGTGCTTGCTTCCAGCGGCCCGGCCGTTGCGGCTGCCGCGAGCGCTGCCGGTGCGACGGCCGCGGCAACCGAACCCGGCACCGCGGCTTCCCGCACTGTGGACCACACCCACCCCGGGAAATACGGCTTCGGCATGCCCGTCACCGCGCGGCAGATCGAACCATGGAACATCAATGTGTTCGGAGACGGACGCAATCTGCCGCCCGGTAGCGGCACGGTCATGGCCGGACACAAGCTTTTCGATGCCCAGTGCGCATCCTGCCATGGAGCGAAGGGCGAGGGGGGCATGGGTGACAGGCTTGCGGGTGGCATGGGCACGCTCACGGCCGCCAAGCCCGTGCTCACGGTTGGCAGTTACTGGCCCTATGCACCCACATTGTTCGACTACATCCGCCGCGCCATGCCGCTCAATGCGCCGCAGAGCTTGAGCAACGACGAGGTCTATGCAGTCGCGGGCTATGTGCTGTTTCTCAATGGTCTGGTGAAAGAACACGACAGAATCAACGCCGCGTCCCTGAAGAACCTGAAGATGCCCAACCGCAACGGTTTCATCGAAGACCCGCGCCCCGACGTTCGCTGAATCAAGGCGTCTGGCGCGGCCGGGCATCGGCGCGCAACCACGCAAGAACGTCATTCGCGTTTCGATTCGACGGAAAGACGGGGTAGAACACTTTGGCGATGCGGCCATTTTTGACGATGAGCGTGAGCCGTTTGAACAACTCCATGGCATCGACGGTGAAGGTCGGCAGCCGTAG
>SCQX01000217.1 GCA_004298545.1 Candidimonas sp.
TCTCCACACTATCCTGGTCGCCGATCGCCAACGCCAGCAATACGGCGCCGTAGCGGCGGCCGTCCACATGCGGGCGCATGGCCTGGCGTACGCGATGCCGCGCCCGTTGCGCCACCACGGGCAGACTGGCCCAGGGTTCATCGCGCACATAGCGGGGCGTGCCGCGCACGCTGGCGGTGGCGCGCGCGTTGCGCGCGAACAAGTGCCCTTCGTAGTCGAAACCGTGAGGGTTGCGCTGACCATGCGGGTTTTTCAAGGTAAGCGCCATGCGCCACACCTGGCCGGGTATCAGTTCGGGAAAATCGGCCGCCGGTTCGCCGCCGCGGCCGTACGGCCCGCCCCATTTTCCCGCGGACCACGAGACCAGAATGCGCGAAGGGACACCGGCGGGCCGTGACGACAAAACCTCGGCCTCGAACTGCCGCCGATCCGGCGCAAGCCTTGGCAGCGTCGCAATGCGCAGGAGTACGCGCGACACTTTGTTCTCGTTTTCTCCGGCCAGGCGATCATCGAGGCGATACTGGGCGCGCCAGACCGTCGAGCAGAATGCGGCGTACGCCACCCACAGCACCAGTATTGCCGCAGCCACGGCGCGCGTCGTGGCGCCAGCCCGCATCCGCCGCCGGAAACCGCGGGCAACCGCCAGCGCCAGACACGACACGACGGTCAATCCAGCCGCCAGCCACCCCACGGCCGCCGGGCCCGGGAGCGCGGCCAACCCATGCACGCCGCCCGAGGCCGCCACCGCCGCAAGCAGGCAGATGCGCCCCTTCATGCCGGTTCGCCCTCAAATCGCCCATGCTACGGGTGAACACGCCGCACGAACGCGAGGCATCGACCAAACCGGCACACACGGACAATACTAGTGTCCCGACAAGCGCGGCAGCACGCGCCGCGCGTTGCGGGCGGTGGCGTCGGCCACCGACGCCAGGTCGGCTCCCCGCAGCCGCGCCAGTTCGCCGCCAATGCCGGCAAGCTGCGCCGGCTCATTGCGCGCTCGCCCACGCATTGGCGCATCACACCACGCGGGCGCGAGATCCGGAGCATCGGTTTCCAGCACCAGCGCATCCAGCGGCAACCGCGCCGCAAGCCGCCGTATTTGCCGCGCGCGCCCGAAGGTCATCGCGCCGCCGATGCCCAGCGCAAACCCCCGATCGATGAACTGCCCCGCCTGCTGAAAGCTGCCATTGAACGCATGCGCGATGCCGCCCACTCCCGTATGGCGCCGCAGGTGCTTGAGCACCTGATCCTGCGAGCGCCGCACGTGCAGCAGCACCGGAAGGCGGTAACGCGCGGCGAGGTCGAGCTGGCGGCTGTAGTAGCGCTCCTGGCGGGCGACCATGTCAGGCGTTTTCAATTCCGGCACGAAGAAGTCCAGACCGATTTCTCCGATTGCGACAAAGCAGGGATCGGTCAGCGCGGCAACTATGCGCTGTTCAAGGCACTCCAGATCGGCATCTTGTGCCGATGGAACCGCCATGGGGTGTATTCCAAGCGCGTAAGCGCCCCCGCGAAACGAGCGCGCCAATGCGGCAACCGTTTCGAAATTCGCACGCGCGACCGACGGGATCACGATGGTTTCCACGCCCGCCTGACGCGCGCGCGTGATGACTGCCGCGCGATCGGCGGCAAACTCGTCCGCATCCAGATGGCAATGCGTATCGACCAGCACCGCTAGCCCGTCCGGCTGACCGCCGCGGTCGCCGCCGGCTCCGCATCGGACAGCACGCCTTTGTTCAGATGCAGGCGACGATGCGCCAGAGCGGCCAGCGCCTCGTCATGCGTCACGATGGCGAACGCCGTGTCGAACTCGCGGTTCACGCGCGTCAGCAGCTCGAACATGCCTTCCGCGGTATAGCGGTCGAGATTGCCGGTGGGCTCATCGGCCAGCACACACAATGGCCGCGTCACCAACGCGCGCGCCAAGGCCACGCGCTGGCGTTCGCCCCCCGACAACTGGCTGGGATAGTGATGCATGCGATGCGCCAGGCCAACCTGCTCGAGAACCTCTTGCGCCCGCCGGCGCGCCGATTCGCGCTTGTCGCGCCGCACGATCAGCGGCATGGCCACGTTGTCCACCGCCGAGAACTCCGACAGCAGATGATGGAACTGGTAAACGAAGCCCAATACACGATTGCGCAACTGGCTGCGGCGCGACTCCGACAACTGGTCGACCTCGCCGCCTTCGATCAGGACGGAACCGGATGTCGGTCGATCCAGCAGCCCCAGGACATGCAGCAGCGTGCTTTTCCCCGACCCCGACGCGCCGACGATCGCCACCATTTCGCGGCGCGCCACGTGCAGGCTGACGTCGCGCAGCACTTCGACGCGATTGGCGCCGTCGTCGTAGACCTTGTGCAGGTTGCGCGCCTGCAGAACGTAGTCGGTGGATTCAATCATGACGCAACACCTGCGCGGGTTGGAGCCTCGAGGCGCGCCAGCTGGGATACAGGGTCGCCAGCAGGGAGAGAACCAGGGACGTGACGGCGATGACGACGATATCGGATACCTCGGGGTTGGACGGCAGCTCGCTGATGAAGTAAATCTGCTGCGGCAGGAAATGCACGTTGAACAAGCGCTCGATGAACGGCACGATCGTCTCGATGTTGTAGGCGATCACCGCGCCGAACAGCACCCCCAGCGCGGTGCCCACGACACCGATGAGGGCGCCCTGCACCAGGAAAATCCGGGCGATCTCGCGCGGACTCGCCCCCAGCGTGCGCAGAATGGCGATGTCGGACTGCTTGTCCTTGACTGCCATCACCAGCGACGACAGCAGGTTGAACGCCGCCACGGCGACGATGAGCGCAAGAATCAGGAACATCATGCGTTTTTCCGTGCGCACTGCGGCAAACCACGTCTGGTTGCTCTGCGTCCAGTCGCGGATCTGCACGAAATCGGGCACATAGCGCCGCAGGGCCAGCGCTACCTCGGGCGCCCGCTGCATGTCGGTGATGCGCAACCGCACGCCACTGGCGCCGCTGTCGCGAAACACCCGGCCAATGTCTTCATAGTTCGCAAACGCCAGTGACGCGTCGTATTCGTAATAGCCCGACGAGAAGATTCCCGACACGGTGAACTGCCGCATGCGCGGCGCGAATCCGGCCGGAGAAACCGTCCCTTGCGGTGCCAGCACCAGCACGGTGTCGCCCCGGCGCACGCCAAGGGCCGCCGCCAGCTGATTGCCGAGAATGATCGAATAGCTGCCCGCGACCAGCGAATCGAGGCTGCCCGATACCATCTGCTTGGCCACGTCGGACACCGACGTCTCCAGCTTGGGATCGATGCCGCGAATCTGCACACCCTGCAGCGACTCGCCGCGCACGATCATGGCCTGGGCGGCGACGAACGGCGCCGCGCCGCTCACCGCGTGATCTTTGCGCGCATCGGCCGCCAGCGCCTGCC
Source organism: Candidimonas sp. (assembly GCA_004298545.1). GTDB lineage: Bacteria > Pseudomonadota > Gammaproteobacteria > Burkholderiales > Burkholderiaceae_B > SCQX01. The sequence goes on from SCQX01000217.1 coordinate 3,406, forward strand.
AATGCGCCAGCACCTGATCGGGCGTGATGCCGGGCACGTACATCTCGATGTCGGGCAGCACGGACAGCATGCGATCGCGAACCTGTATCTGAAAACCATTCATGACCGACAGCACGATGATGAGCGCGGCCACCCCCAGGGCGATCCCCGCCATCGAACTCGCCGCGATGAACGACACGAAACGGTCGCCGCGCCCGCCCTTGCGGCCGCGCCGGCGCGCCAGCCCCGCATAGCGCGCCCCTATCCACAATTCGTACCACATGGTCGATCAGTCACCACCCTGGCGTTGACACTACAATGCGAAAATGCAAATCGTACTACCAGGCGCGCTGCCCGACCCGGGCGAAGCGCGCGAACTCGCGGCGCACCTGCCGAAGGCCGCCCCCACGTTCGCGCACTGGCTGGCACTGGGCCACGCCCACGTGGTTTCCGCCGATCCGGCACAAGCCGGCTGCACCCCCTACGAACAATGGCAATTGCACACCCGCGGCTTCGTGCCGCGCGACGGGCAGCCGTTATCCAGCGGACTGGGGCCTATGCTGGCGGGCGCGGTCGCTAGCGAAGAAGGCGCCATATGGCTGGCGGAACTGGTACACATGGCCCCGTCGCGCGACGGGGCGGCACTACTGCCCGCGCGCGACCTGGCCATCGAGCCAGAGCAGAGTGTAGCCCTCTTCGAGGCAGCGCAAACGCTGCTGCCGGGATCGGGCTTCGCCATGCGTCAGGCCGATACGAATCACTGGCGTGTGCTGCCCGACGACCCGGCCACACTGCCGACGAGCGCCAGTCCGGCGCTTGTCGGCGTCACGTCGGTCAACGACTGGTGGCCGCAAGACATCGAGACTCGCCCGTGGCGACGCCTGA
>SCQX01000218.1 GCA_004298545.1 Candidimonas sp.
CAGCGCACGCCGCGTCGCGCGGGCAAACCAGGCCAGGTGGCCACCCGGCGAGGCGCGCCCACGCAGCGCCCCGCGCTGCTGCACAAGTAATCGCAACCGCGCCCATGAGCCTCATCCAGGAAGTCGACCGACGGCGCACCTTTGCCATCATCTCGCACCCCGACGCCGGCAAGACCACGCTGACCGAGAAACTGCTGCTCTACGCGGGCGCCATTCAGATCGCCGGCAGCGTCAAGGCCAGGAAGGCCAGCCGCCACGCCTCGTCCGACTGGATGGAGATCGAGAAGCAGCGTGGCATCTCCGTGGCCTCGTCGGTCATGCAGATAGAATACCGGCACTGCGTCATCAACCTGCTCGATACCCCCGGCCACCAGGATTTCTCGGAGGACACCTACCGTGTCCTCACCGCGGTCGACTCGGCGCTCATGGTGATCGACGCGGCCAACGGCGTCGAGGCCCAGACCATCCGGCTGCTGCAAGTCTGCCGGGCGCGCAACACCCCCATCATCACCTTCATCAACAAGATGGACCGCGAGGTGCGCGACCCGCTGGACCTGCTCGCCGAAGTGGAGGGGCACATCGGCATGGACGCCATTCCATTCTCGTGGCCGATCGGCATGGGCCATCATTTTGGCGGCGTTTTCGACATACGCCGCGACCGCATGCGGGTGTTCCGCGGCGGGCAGGAGCGCCGCGAGGACCACGACGAATTCCTCCAGGGCCTGGACAACGCCGACTCTGAACGCCGCTTCGGCGATGCGTTCACCCGGGCGCGCGAAGAAATCACCCTGCTGAAGGGCGCCGCGCCCGTGTTCGACCACCAGGCGTTTCTGGCGGGCCGCCAGACACCCGTCTTCTTCGGTTCGGCCATCAACAACTTCGGCGTCCAGGAAATACTGGAGGCGCTGGTTGATCTGGCACCCCCGCCCGGCCCCCGCCAGGCGCTCGAGCGCGAGGTGCGCCCCGACGAACCGAAATTCAGCGGCGTAGTCTTCAAGATACAGGCGAACATGGACCCCGCGCACCGCGACCGCGTGGCGTTCGTGCGCGTCAGTTCAGGAAAATTCACCCGCGGCATGCACCTGCGGGTGTCGCGCACGGGCAAAGAGATTCGCCCCGGCAGCGTCGTCTCGTTCCTGTCGCAACGCCGCGAACTGCTGGACGAAGCCTACGCGGGCGACATCATCGGTATTCCCAATCATGGCATTCTGCAACTAGGCGATGCGCTCACCGAGGGCGAGAACCTGCACTTCACCGGGCTGCCGTTCTTCGCCCCCGAACTCTTCCAAAGCGTGGAAGTCAAAGACCCATTGCGCATCAAACAACTGCGCACCGGGCTTACGCAGCTTGGCGAGGAAGGCGCCATTCAGGTATTCCGCCCGGAGGTCGCGGGCGGCGCGCTGCTGCTGGGCGCGATCGGCCAGCTGCAATTCGAAGTGGTTGCACACCGCTTGCGCACTGAATACAACGTCGACGCGCGCCTCACGCCGTCGCGTTACACAATGGCACGATGGATTACATCAAAAAACCCCAAGGCCATGCGTAAATTCGTGCAGGCCAATATCGCCAACATTGCCTACGACGTGGTCGACGCCGCGGCGTTTCTGGTCAGCTCTCCCGCCCAGCTGCGCGTGGCGGGAGAGCTGTACCCCGACATCGAATTCCACACGATGCGCGAGCACGCCGGCCGAGTCTTTGGCGAGAACCTGGCAACTGCCGGTTGAAAGGGGCGGAACCGGTCTCGTTTTATACTATGACCACGCTACGCCAGCCGCGCGGCGGCGCTCCGAACCGAGGATCTGTATGTCTTGGCGTTTCATCTTCGTTGTATTGCTGATTGCCGCGGGCGTGTCGGCCTGGGGCGGCATACAGTTCGGCGACTGGCTGATCGCGCACGGCCCCGAGAAGGCAATCGTCCACAACGAACCCGTTCTGCCCAAGCTGCTCACGCTCAACGCCAACGGCCAGCCGGTCACGGCGCGCCCGCCACAGCCGCTGGTGGACGGCCAGCTGGGTTTGCAGCAGCCGCCACCTCCCGTCGACTGGAAGATCGAGTCGTCGGAATCGGCCACCGCGCAGCCGAACCTGAACATCGCCATGGCTACCACCGCCATCACCATGGACCAGGCAAAACTCATCGCCTCCGAGGGAAACAGTACGCAGGGCGCGAATCTGTCGGGAATCGCCGACGCGAGCAGCCTGGTTGGCCGCAAGGCGCCGCCCGCCCCGCTGCAACCCGTGGATGTACCGCCGCCACCGCCCCCGCCCGACCAGACACCACACAGCACATACACCAGCAAAGGCTGGCAGGCCAGGTTCCAGGAGGCCCTGCGAGTCTGTAGCGAAAAGGGGTTCTTCGAGCGCCCCAGTTGCGCGTGGGCGGCGCGCAATCAGTACTGCGAGGCCAATCGCGCGTGGGGAAAGGTGCGCGACTGCCCGGCGAAGAAATCGTTCTGAGTCTTCAGCAAGCCCCCACCCACACCATTGCGCTCACCATTTGGCAAGCGCCGCGCGGGCCTTGCGGACCGGAGCCGGTTCAATTCCGGCGGCGTCGCGATACTTGGCCACGGTGCGGCGCGCCAGCACGACGCCAAGATCAGCCAGGCGAGCGACGATCTGACTGTCCGACAGCGGGTTCTCGCCGTCCTCGTCGGCCACCAGCCCGGTAATCAGCGAACGCACGGCCACGCCCGAAGTCGTGCCGCCATCACCGGTGACGAGGGCCGCGCCGAAGAACCGCTTCAGTTCGATGACGCCCCGTGGGGTCTGCGCATACTTTCCGCGCGTGGCGCGTGATACGGTCGACTCGTGCAGGGCCAATTCCCGCGCCACGTCACGCAACAGCAGCGGCCGCATGGCGCCCGCGCCGCGCGCGAAAAAATCTTGCTGGCGACGGACGATCGCCCGGCTTACCGCGAGTACCGTGCCATGGCGCTGGCGCAGCCCCCTGACGAAACTGTGCGCCTGGCGCGCGTGGTCCCGCAACGCCACCGAGCCGGGATCGCCGCCCGGCAGATGCTCGTACAACGGATCGACAGTCAAGCGGGGTACGAGCGCGGGATTCAGATACGCCTGCCAGACACCGCGCGCCCTGCGCACCAGGATGTCCGGTACGACGGCACTTGCCACCGTGGCGGCCCAGGCACGCCCCGGCAGCGGATCGAGGCGCAGCAGCAGCGCATGGGCGGCCCGCGCCGTGTCGCGCGCACACGCCAGCACGGCGCACAGGCGAGCGATGTCGCCGGCGGCCAACAACGCCAGATGGTCACGGGCAATGCGGCACGCACACGCCATGACGGGCGCCGGCACACGCTGCGGCCATCGGTCGAGCTGCAGCAGCAAACACTCGCCCGGCGTGCGCGCGCCGACACCCGCCGGATCGAACGACTGCAGCAGCCGCAGCGCCGCGCGCCACTCATCGTCGGCGGCCGCCACGTCGGGGAATGCCGCCGCCACTGTCGCCAGCGACATGGGCAAATAGCCGTTCTCGTCGAGCTCACGGACCAGAACGCCAACCAGCAGGCAATCGCGCGGCGTCGCGCGCGTCAGCCGCAACTGGCCCAGCAGATGGTCGGAAAGCGTTTCTTCGGCCCCCATCTCGGGTGGGCCGCCCCGATGCCACTCACCGTTTGGCGCCACCGGCCAATGTGACGATTCCAGCGCCAGGCCCGACGCGTCTTCCGGAGGATCTTTTCCATCCGGCGCTTCGATGTCATACTGTCCAACGTCGCCGAGTTCGTCATCTTGCTGGCGCTGGAGCGCGGGGTTTTCTTCGAGAACCCGGGCAATTTCAGCATCGAGATCCTGCGCCGATAAACGCAGCAGCCGAATCGACTGCCGCAATTCGGGGGTCAGCGCCAGTTGCTGACGCTGCTTCAATTCCAGAGACAGCCCGGGTTGCATAGGTAAAATCACTACATGAAATCAAATTCATCGCACGATCCCACGCCATCCGACAGCGCGCTGCTGCGCAACACGCTGCTGAAGTTGACCGCCGCACAGAAAATCCTGTGCATCGTCGTCATCGCGGTGGTGGCGCTGGTCTGGTACGACCTTCTGAACAAGCTCATCGCGTTTGGCCACAACATCGATTATTCGGGGCTGCACGCATTGGGCAACGACCTGGTGCAATGGTTGAAACTGTACAACCCCTACTTCTGGTGGGGCGTCGTCGCGCTCTGTACGCTCATTATTGCCTACTTCCTGGTCCTTTTCGTACAAAGCACGCAGCGGCGCGTGCGCGCGCACCTGGTCAGCGCCGACATCATCCGCACGCTGGCGAACGAACTTTCCCAACCCGCCAAAGACGTACTCCTTTGGGTGTGGCAGGATCGCAACGACCCCATCACGGTCGGCGACCTGCAGCGCACGACGAACGAACTGCGCGCGCGCCGCGCCGACAAGATTCGTCTGGCCCAGGACCACGCCGCCACGCTGCTTGGCGAGTAGCGGCGGGCATGGCGAACCACTTGCCATTCGCGTAAAAATATGTTTGACTATTGGTCATGAATCTTTTCCACAACGCCTCTTGCAGTCATTGCAGCCGCGCCGGGTTCCCTGCCCGTCCGGTGGCGTCGTGCGTCACCCCTTCCCATCTCGGTCTATTCCTGCTACTACCGATCGGTTGCCGGGCCTAGTGCCGCGTGGCAGTTCGGCAGCCTATGCAGGCCACATCGCATCCCCGGCCGTTGTCCGTTCCCTCCCTGTTTCATCCGGCAAACCACGCCCCCGACGGCGGCAACGGTTCATCCAGTTCCAGCCCAAAAGGTGTCTCAATGCTCTCCGTTCCATCCGACAAATATCGTCCGTTCGTGCCGTTCACTCACGACTTCTCCGAACGCACGTGGCCGAGCAAGCGCATCACGCATCCCCCCATCTGGATGAGCACCGACCTGCGCGACGGCAACCAGTCGCTCATCGAACCCATGAACGTCAAGCGCAAGCTGCGCTTCTTCGATGAACTGGTCAAAATCGGGTTCAAACAAATCGAGGTGGGATTTCCCTCGGCATCGCAGACGGACTTCGACTTCGTGCGTAAACTGATCGACGAAAAGCGCATTCCCGACGACGTGGCGATCATCGTGCTGACGCAAGCGCGCGAAGACCTGATCACCCGCACCATCGAGGCCGTCCTGGGGGCGAAGCAGGTCATCATGCACATGTACAACGCGTGCGCCCCGGGGTTCCGCAAGATCGTGTTCAAGATGACGAAAGACGAGATCAAGAAAATCGCCATCGACGGCACGCGCCTGATCAAGCGGTACACGGCCGCCCATCCGGAAACGTCGTGGCGCTACGAGTATTCCCCGGAAGTGTTCAGCACGACCGAGCCCGAATTCGCCCTGGAGATGTGCAATGCGGTGGCGGAAGTCTGGCAGCCCACGCCGGCCTCCAAGATCATCTTCAACCTGCCCGCCACCATCGAGGCAACGACGCCCAACGTATACGCCGACCAGATCGAGTGGATGATCAAGCGCCTGAAGAACCGCGACAGCATCGTGGTGAGCGTCCACCCGCACAACGACCGCGGCACCGCGGTGGCGGCCGCGGAACTGGCGATCATGGCCGGCGCCGACCGGGTGGAGGGCTGCCTGTTCGGCAACGGCGAACGCACCGGCAACGTGGATCTGGTCATCCTGGCATTGAACCTGTACACCCAGGGCGTGCATCCGGGGCTCGATTTCTCCGACATCGACGAAGTGCGCCGCTGCGCGGAATACTGCAATCAGCTGCCCGTGCACCCGCGCCATCCGTATGTGGGCGATCTGGTTTTCACGGCGTTTTCGGGCTCGCACCAGGACGCCATCAAGAAAGGTTTCGCGCGGCAGGACCCGAACGCGCTGTGGGAAGTTCCCTACCTGCCCATCGACCCCGCCGATCTCGGCCGCAGCTACGATGCCGTCATCCGTGTGAACAGCCAGTCCGGCAAGGGCGGCGTTTCGTACCTGCTCGAGAGCGAACACGGCCTCGTGCTGCCGCGCCGCCTGCAGATCGAATTCAGCCGGGCGATTCAACGGATCACCGATGAAACCGGCAAGGAAGTCACCGCGGAAGACGTCTACGACATCTTCAAGAAGGAATACCTCGAACAGGAGCGGCCATTCAAGCTCATCCGCCACCGCATCACCGGCAACCCCGCGGCATCCGCCGGCGGGCAATTCCAAATCGAGGTGGAAGTCGAGGAAAACGGCCAGATGCGCCGCTTGAGCGGCAAGGGAGACGGCGCAATCGCGGCCTTCGTCAACGCGCTCAAGCTGCCCATCCATATCATGGACTACACCGAGCACGCCATCGGCACGGGCACCGATACACGCGCCGCCGCGTATGTGGAACTGCGCGTCGGCGAATCGCCCTCCGGGTTCGGTGTGGGGGTGCATGGCGACATCGTCACCGCTTCGTTCCTGGCCGTGCTCTGCGCCGTGAACCGGCATATGGTCAGCCAGGCCGCCGAAGCTCTGGCCGCCTGACCCCAGGGCGGCGCCGAACAGGCGCATCTGCCGCCGCGCCCCCGGGGCCTGTGCGAGACGCATCAAAAAATGAAAACCGGCCGTATCCATCGTACGGCCGGCTTTCATTTGGCGGCCGCCACGGCGGCCGACAACCTGGCGATGACTACCAGTCGGTAGGGCCGGGCTCCCACAGCACATCGACGTTCTGTTCGCGCGACAGCCGCAGCATTGCCAGCAGCGGAAAGGC
>SCQX01000219.1 GCA_004298545.1 Candidimonas sp.
TGAGCCTGAATGTCACCAGCGTCATGTTGCTGGCGGGCGCGTTCCTGCGCAACACGCCGGCCGACGCCGACCGCCGCATCCTGAACGTGTCATCCGGCGCCGGCCGCGCGCCTTCTCCGGGCTGGGGCGTGTACTGTGCCAGCAAAGCCGCACTGGATCGTTACACGCAAGTGCTGGCGGCCGAGAATCCGGGCGTGAGGACGGCGGCACTGGCCCCGGGCGTGGTCAACACCAACATGCAGGCCCACATCCGCGCGGCCGACGTCAATGATTTCCCCAAGGTTCAGCGCTTCATCGACCTGCACGACCAGGGCAAGCTGACTGAACCGGCCGTCGCCGCCGCCAAAATACTCAAGTACCTGACGAGCGCCGACTTCGGCAAAGTGGTGCTCGACGACATCCGCCACCACGATTGACGCGCCACCCATGACACACCCCACCACCCCCACCCCGATTCGCGACTCCAATCGTCTTATTGCCGAACGCCGTGCAAAACTTGCGAAGCTGCGTGAAGCCGGGCCGGCCTACCCGAATGACTTCCGCCCGCGCGACGCGGCTGGCAAGTTGCACGCGACACTGGACGGCGTCGACAAAGACACGCTGGCCACACAGGCGCGCCGCACCGCCGTGGCCGGGCGCATGATGCTCAAGCGGGTGATGGGGCGCGCCAGCTTCGCCACCCTGCAGGACCGCAGCGGGCGCATTCAAATCTACCTCGATCGCGGGACGCTGGGCGACGAAGCGTATGGGCAATTCAAGGGCTGGGACAGCGGCGACATCCTGGGCGTGGAGGGCCTGGTATTCAAGACCAACAAAGGCGAACTGTCGATACACGCGGAGAAGATCCGGCTCTTGTCGAAATCGTTGCGGCCCCTGCCCGAGAAGTTTCATGGCGTGGCCGACCAGGCGTTGCGCTATCGCCAGCGCTACGTCGACCTGATCATGATGGAAGCGACGCGCCAAACTTTCGCGACGCGTGGCAAGATCATCAGCAGCATTCGCCAAAGCATGGTCGACGCGGGCTTCCTCGAAGTGGAAACCCCCATGCTGCACCCCATTCCGGGCGGCGCCACCGCAAAACCATTCGCCACGCACCACAACGCGCTGGACATGGACATGTTCCTGCGCATCGCGCCCGAACTATACCTGAAACGCCTGATAGTCGGCGGACTCGAGCGCGTCTTCGAGATCAACCGCAATTTCCGCAACGAAGGAATCGACCCGCGCCACAACCCCGAATTCACCATGATGGAGTTCTACGCCGCCTATACCGATTACCGCTGGCTGATGGACTTCACTGAATCGCTCATCCGCACCGTGGCGACCGCCGCGCGCGGCACCACCACACTGACCTACGGCGACAAGCCGCTGGATCTTTCCCGCCCTTTCGACCGCCTGACCGTGGAACAGGCAATTCTCAAGCATGCCGGCCGCTATGCGCCCGCGCAATTGCACGACGCGGACTTTCTGCGCGCCGAACTGCGGCGGCTGGGGGTCGACGTCGACGGCCCCGCCCTGGCGCACGCCGGCTACGGCGCGCTGCAGTTGGCGCTGTTCGAAGAGGTTGCCGAAACGAAGCTCTGGCAGCCGACATTCATCATCGACTACCCCACCGAGGTGTCGCCGCTGGCGCGGCGATCGGACACCGAACCGGGCATTACGGAACGCTTTGAACTGTTCGCGACGGGCCGCGAGATTGCCAACGGTTTTTCGGAACTGAACGACCCCGAAGACCAGGCCGAGCGCTTCCGCGCCCAGGTAGCCGCCAAAGACGCGGGCGACGAAGAAGCGATGTACTACGACGCCGACTATATCCGCGCGCTGGAATACGGCATGCCGCCCACCGGGGGGTGCGGCATCGGCATCGACCGCCTGGTCATGATGCTGACCGACAGCCCCAGCATTCGCGACGTGATTCTGTTTCCGCAACTGCGGCGCGAAGACCTGGTGTGAGGAACGCGATTAGACGGTGAAAGACTCGCCGCAACCGCAGGCGGCCTTCTCGTTCGGGTTGGCGAAGCGAAACCCTTCGCTCAGGCCCTCGCGCGCGTAATCGACCCGCGTGCCATCGAGGAATGGCAGGCTCTTGGCATCGACGAACAACTTGACGCCGAACTGCTCGAATACCTGATCGCCGGCACCCGGTTCATCGACGTAGTCGAGCTTGTAGGCCAGACCGGAACATCCCGACGTTTTCACGCCCAGACGCAGCCCGACGCCACTGCCGCGTTTGATGAGAAACCGGCCGATGTGTTCGGCCGCGCGTTGCGTGAGAGTGATTCCCATGATTTCGCCCTGTTTCAGCGACGATGCTTGTCGCGATAATTGCGCACGGCCGCCGCAATGGCATCTTCGGCCAACAGCGCACAATACAGTTTCACCGAGTCGAGCTGCAACTCGCGGGCGATTGCCGCATTGTCTATCGCGACCGCGTCGTCCAGCGTCTTGCCACGTAACCATTCGGTGACCAGCGAGCTTGCCGCAATGGCCGCTCCACAACCGTAGGTTTTGAACCGTGCCTCTTCAATGATACCCGATTCACCCACTCTTATCTGAAGACGGATGACATCACCCTGGGCGGGTGTGCCTATCATGCCCGTGCCCACCCGCGGATCGGATGCGTCGAACGCGCCTACGTTGCGAGGGTTTTCGAAATGATCCGCGACTTTGCCGCTGTATGCCATGACCGCCCCGGCTCAGTGCGCCACCCACGCCACCGCATCGACATCGATACCTTGCGTGGCCATTTCCCACAGCGGCGACATTTCGCGCAAACGCATGACATGACGGGTGACCGCTTGAATGGCATAGTCGATGTCGGCCGCCGTCGTGAAGCGGCCGAGCGTGAACCGGATGGCGCTGTGCGCCAGTTGATCGCGACGCCCCAGCGCGCGCAGCACGTACGACGGCTCCAGGCTGGCCGAGGTGCAGGCCGACCCGCTGGAGACGGCCAACCCATCGAGCCCCACGATCAGCGATTCCCCTTCCACGTAATCGAAGCTGACGTTCAGATTGTGCGGTACACCGTGTTCGAGGTTACCGTTGAGGTACACGCCATCGAGCCGCGACAATCCCGCCCACAGCCGGTCACGCAGTTCGCGTATGCGGCGGTTGTCTTGCGCCATTTCGGCGCGCGCCAGCGCATAGGCCTCGCCCATGCCGACGATTTGGTGGGTGGCCAGCGTGCCTGAGCGCAAACCGTGCTCGTGACCACCGCCATGAATCTGCGCTTCGAGCCGTACGCGCGGTTTGCGGCACACGAAAAGCGCGCCGATCCCCTTGGGCCCATAGGTTTTGTGAGCCGAGAACGACATCAGGTCGACATCGAGTGCCTGGAGGTCGATGTCGACCTTGCCCGTCGCCTGGGCCGCGTCGACGTGGAAAATGATGCCGCGTTCGCGACAGGCGGTGCCCATTGCCGCGATATTCTGGATGACACCGATTTCGTTGTTGACGAGCATGACCGACGCCAGAATGGTGTCGTCCCGCAGCGCCCGGCGAAAGGCATCCACATCGACCAGACCGTCGGATGCCACATCGAGAAAAGTGACTTCAAACCCACGCCGTTCGAGTTCGTGGCACGTGTCGAGGACGGCCTTGTGTTCCGTCTTGACGGTAACGATGTGCCGTCCGCGATTCGAATAGCTTGCCGCAGCGCCCTTGAGCGCCAGGTTGTCCGATTCGGTGGCGCCGGACGTCCAGATGATTTCGCGCGCGTCGGCATTGACCAGACGCGCAACCTGCACGCGCGCACGCTCGACGGCCTCTTCTGCATCCCACCCCAACGCGTGGCTGTGTGATGCGGGGTTGCCGTAGCGCTCGGCCAGCCACGGAACCATTTTCTCGACGACACGCGGATCGACTGGTGTGGTTGCCGAGTTATCGAGGTAAACGAGACGATCAGACATAGGGCGCAGCGACTCCGCGTAGCGTTGGTTAGCCCGGCGGGCACGAGTGCCCCGCCGGAGGCACCGCGCCGCGGAGAGACCCGACTACGGAAAGTACTTGATCGCGCCCGATCAGGCCGCCGCGGGCGACGGTGCCGACGCCACTATTTTAACGTCACTTGGGCGATGCAGCCGAACCGGCGCCTGCCGTGTCGACTCTTGCAGCAACCGCATGCGCTGCTGATCGACGAGATCCTGCAGCGACACCGAATCCAGGAAATCGATCATCTTGCGGTTCAACGCGGACCACAGTTCGTGGGTCATGCACTTGCCGGTACTGGTGATGCGACCCACCGTGCAATTTTCCTTGCCGCCGCAACTGGTGGCATCGAGCGGCTCGTCGACGGCGAAGATGATGTCGGCCACCGTAATGTGGCGCGCCAGGCGGGCCAGCGTGTACCCGCCCCCCGGCCCGCGCATGCTGTCGACCAGTTCATGGCGGCGCAACTTGCCAAAGAGCTGTTCAAGATACGAAAGCGAGATGTTTTCACGCTCACTGATAGCGGCCAGGGTTACCGGGCCACTTTGATGACGCAGAGCCAGATCGATCATGGCGGTAACCGCAAACCGCCCTTTGGTAGTCAAACGCATGAGAATTCCCTGCCATACTGTGAGACAAACTGAAGGAGAACGATAGACGAACAAATGGCCGGCACTTCAATCGGCCGGCACTTCAATCCCGACTATTTAACTCAAGTATAAACCTATTCTTGAGCAATTTACTTGGGTATATGGTCAAAAAAAAGCGCCTGATCACGTAATGCTTGCGCTGCGTCACGAATTGGCGCAGCGCAAGCCTGACGTCAGGCCGCCTGGTATTGTGTGGCGCGCTTGCGCACCAGTTCAAGCACCCCCTGGCAGGCATCTTCCAGGTAGTCGAGCACCTTCCCGAACCCTTCCGGGCCGCCATAATACGGATCGGGTATCGTTGCTTCCTCGAATTCGTTCGCGAACCGCATGAGAAGCATCAGTTTGTGCCGATAGATCTTGGGGCATCGCTGCTGGAGCGCCGACAGGTTTTCCCAGTCCATGGCGAGTATGAGATCGAACTCGCGAAAATCGGCCACGGTCACCTGGCGCGCGACGCTTTGCGAGATATCGTACCCGCGCTTGCGAGCCGCCGCCTGCGCGCGGGCGTCGGGCGCTTCGCCAATGTGGAAACTATGCGTGCCGGCCGAGCCGATAGTGACGACGGACGACAAACCCGCGTCGTCCACCATACGACGAAACACGCCTGCGGCGCTGGGCGAACGGCAAATGTTGCCCATGCATACAAAAAGTACCTTAGTCATCATAGGCGATAGTGTGAGGGAAAACCCGCGACAAGGCAAGAGCTTTCGCAAGATAGCAGCCAAGCAGTTGACTGCGCAGCCACATAAAAACCCCTGCAACATTAAGCCATTAGCGTATTGTTCGCAGGTTCTAGGGCATTAGGCCGAGTCGCGAAGCGACTGCTCGCGCGCGGTGGCATTTGCCGCGCGGCAAAACAGCGGGACGACCGCGTTCCCCGGCCGTGTCGGCTATCGGTACCAACCCGGGCACATACCGCGAACGAGCGCCGTTGCCATGGCGCAACATCGCTCAGCTCATCAAGGCCCGCTGCTTCAAGGCATTGAGTGCGTCTCGCGCGGCGGCCGCCTGTTCGAACTCGAGGTTCCTGGCATGATCCAGCATCTTCGTCTCGAGCCGTCGTATTTCCTTGGCAAGTGCCTTGTCGTCACGCAAGACTTCAAGCGGTATGACCGCCGCCTCCGGCCGCTCGGCCTGATCAGCCACACCGTCTATGAGATCGCGCACCGCTTTGCTCACACCTCTGGCCGTGATGCCGTGAACCTCATTGAAAGTGATCTGCTTCGCGCGCCGCCTTTCGGTTTCGCCGATGGCGCGATGCATGGAATCGGTGATCCGGTCCGCATAGAGTATGGCCCGGCCATGCAAATTACGCGCCGCACGGCCGATGGTCTGAATCAGGCTGCGTTCCGACCGCAAAAACCCTTCTTTGTCGGCATCCAGGATGGCAACCAGGGAGACCTCGGGGATATCCAGCCCCTCGCGCAACAGGTTGATACCCACCAGCACATCGAATACGCCCAGCCGCAAATCGCGCAAAATCTCGACGCGTTCGACCGTATCGATGTCGGAGTGCAAATAGCGCACTTTCACCGCGTTTTCGCCCAGGTAATCGGTGAGATCCTCGGCCATGCGCTTGGTCAGGGTGGTGACGAGGACGCGCTCATGAACGGCAACGCATTTCTTGATTTCCCCCAGAAGGTCGTCGACCTGTGTTCGCGCCGGCCGAACCTCGACCTCGGGATCGACCAGGCCCGTCGGGCGGACGACCTGTTCCACCACACTATCGGAATGCTGGCGTTCATAGTCCGACGGCGTTGCCGACACAAATACGCACTGGCGCATGCGCTGCTCGAATTCCTCGAGCTTGAGCGGCCGGTTGTCGACGGCCGACGGCAGGCGGAAACCAAACTGCACCAGTGTTTCCTTGCGCGACCGGTCGCCGCGATACATGCCGCCAAGCTGCCCCATCGTCACGTGGCTTTCGTCGATGAACATGAGGGCATTGGTCGGCAGATAATCGATCAGCGTTGGCGGCGGTTCGCCAGGCATGGCCCCCGACAGGTGGCGCGAATAATTCTCGATGCCCTTGCAGAAACCCAACTCCTGCAGCATTTCCAGGTCGAATCGCGTACGCTGCTCCAGTCTCTGCGCCTCCACCAGCTTGCCACGCCCGGTGAACCAGGCGAGCCGTTCGCGTAGTTCCTCTTTGATGGTGCCGATGGCGCGCAGCACCGTATCACGCGGTGTCACGTAATGGGAACTCGGGAACACCGTGAATCGCACCAGTTTCTGCTTGAGCTTGCCGGTCAGCGGATCGAAGAGATCGATGGCCTCGATCTCGTCATCGAACATGGTGATGCGGACCGCCAGCTCGGCGTGCTCGGCGGGAAAGACATCGACGATCTCCCCCCTGGCGCGGAATGTCCCCCGCACGAAATCGACGTCGTTGCGTTCGTACTGCATGGCCACCAGCCGACCCAGCACTTCGCGCCGGGTGATACGGTCGCCAAGCCGCAAAGTAAGCACCATGGCGTGGTAGTCACCCGGATTCCCGATGCCGTAGATGCACGACACCGTACCGACGATAATGGTGTCGGGACGTTCGAGCAGGCTTTTGGTGGCCGACAGACGCATCTGCTCGATGTGCTCGTTGATGGACGAATCTTTCTCGATGAACAGGTCGCGCGCCGGAACGTACGCTTCGGGCTGATAGTAGTCGTAATACGACACGAAGTACTCGACGGCATTATTGGGAAAGAATTCACGCATCTCCGCATAAAGCTGCGCGGCCAGCGTCTTGTTCGGCGCAAGCACCAACGCCGGGCGGCCGGTGCGGGCAATGACATTGGCCATCGTGTAGGTCTTGCCGGAACCGGTAACCCCCAAAAGCGTCTGCCCCATGAGACCGTCCGCGATGCCCTCGACCAGCGATTCGATCGCCTGAGGCTGGTCACCCGCCGGCGGATACGGCTGATACAAATGAAACGGGCTACCTGGATACTCGACGACGCCGGTACCATCGGGCGCGGCGTCGCACCCGCCATCCGCAACGTTTGTCACGGCTGCGCCCGCGCGATCCTCCGCAACCGGCGAAGACGAGTCATCTCGCGCGCGAATCGAGGATTCCCGTGCCGTACCGCGTACCGAACCATCCACACTGTGCATACCCGCGCACGCCCCCGCCGAAATGTGCGACCACCGGCCACATGCCGGTCTCAGCGGCTTTCCCGCAGCCAGCGGCCTTCCTGATTCACCCGCCGGCTTCGCCAGGCCCGGCGGCTTTCCCGGCCCGGCCGCCCGCTTCCGCCGGCTCGGTGCCTTTCCTGGACACTGGGGCCGTAAACCCTTTATTATCACCCTACTGTACCTCTATCTTCCACTTCACTCCCTCTTGCCGCAATGAACTCCCTTTTCGACAGCGTCGAGCTCGCTCCCCGCGACCCCATCCTTGGCCTCAACGAACAATTCAACGCCGACAGCCGCGACTACAAAGTCAACGTGGGCATCGGCGTATACAACGACGACGAGGGTCGCATTCCGCTGCTCAAATGCGTACACAAGGCGGAACTCGCCCTGGTCGAAGCGGCCGCCGCGCGCGGCTACCTGCCCATCGACGGCATCGCCGGCTACAACAAGGGGGCGCAAACACTGCTGTTGGGGAAAGACTCGCCCATTCTCGCCGAGGGGCGCGCCATCACCATGCAAACCCTGGGCGGCACCGGCGCTCTGAAAGTCGGCGCCGATTTTTTGAAGTTGCTCATTCCCAGCGCCAAAGTGGCCATCAGCCAGCCAACCTGGGCGAACCATCGCGGCATTTTCGAAGGCGCGGGGTTCAAGGTCGACACCTATGCCTACTACGACGCCGCCACGCATGGCGTGAACTTCAGCGCCATGCAGGATTCGCTGCGCGCGCTGCCGGCCGGCTCCATCGTGGTGCTGCACGCCTGCTGCCACAACCCCACCGGAATCGATCTCAGTCTCGATCAATGGAAGCAGGTCGCGCAAATCGTGAAGGCGCGCGGGCTCGTGCCATTCCTGGACATCGCCTACCAGGGGTTCGGAGAAGGCCTCGAAGAAGACGCGGCGGCGGTGCGTCTGTTCGCCAGCCTCGACTTCACCATGCTGATCAGTTCTTCGTTCTCGAAATCCCTGTCGCTCTACGGGGAACGCGTTGGCGCCCTGACCATCGTGGCAAGCAGCAAAGACGCGGGAACTCGCGTGCTGAGCCAAATCAAGCATGTCATACGCACCAATTATTCGACGCCCCCCACCCACGGGGGCAGGCTGGTGACCAACGTGCTGAACACGCCCGACCTGCGCACCCTGTGGGAGAGCGAGCTCACCGGCATGCGCAACCGCATCCGCGACATGCGGCGGCAATTGGTGGAAAAACTCCGCGCTCACGGTGTGAAGCAAGATTTCAGCTTCGTATTGGCGCAACGCGGCATGTTCTCCTATTCCGGCCTGACGCGCGATCAGGTCGAACGGCTGCGGGCCGAATTCGGCATCTACGCGCTGGCGAGTGGCCGCGTTTGCGTGGCGGCCCTCAACACACACAACATCGACTACGTCGCGAAGTCGATCGCCCAAGTCCTCTAGCGCGAAACAACCATTGAAATCACGTCATCCTGCCCGGACTCCCTCACCACGGCGCAAGACCGGCGCTTGATCCCGAATAGTTTTCCAGGCAGAATGATACTGTACGAATATACAGTCAACCAGCCATGGCCACCCTCAAACTCACCGCGCGGCAGCGGCAGGTCTTCGATTTCGTCCAGCATGAAATCGCTCACGCCGGCTTCCCACCTACCCGGGCCGAAATCGCCCGCGCGCTGGGGTTCAAATCGGCCAATGCGGCGGAAGACCACCTGCGGGCGCTGGCGCGCAAAGGCGCCATCGAACTGACGGCCAATGCCTCTCGCGGCATACGGCTCATGAATGCGGGCGCCATGGCCGGCGTCATGCCCCCAATGGCCAGCGCCGCGCCCGGCACGGCCGCTCGCGTGCAATTCGGCGCGCACGGCGGCGAACCTCATGCCTCATACGGCGCGCTGGCACGGTTGCTGCTCCCCATCATCGGGCACGTGGCGGCAGGCAGCCCGGTGCTGGCGGCCGAACACATCGAGCGCGAGGTCGATGTCGAAGCGTCACTGTTCGTTCAGGCGCCCGACTATCTGTTGCGCGTGCGAGGTTCCAGCATGCGCAACGCGGGCATTCTTGACGGTGACCTGCTGGCCGTGAAGAAAGCGGCGGATGCGCGCAGCGGCCAAATCATCGTCGCCCGCCTGGGCGACGATGTCACCGTCAAACGCCTGTTGCGGTCCGGTCGCGAAATCACGCTGCTCCCTGAAAACGCCGATTTCGCGCCCATTCCCATCACCCAAGCCGACGACTTTCATCTGGAAGGCATCGCGGTGGGGCTGATACGCACCACCTCACCGCACTGAGCAGGCGCGGCCGCCACCCCGCACCAGCGGGCGGCGGCCACTGCCGGGGCGCGCCGTCAGTGCTTCACCAACTCTGCCGATTCCCCCACGGAAGACTTCGCGTTCGCAACAGATTCCGCCGCAAGGCGCGCCACCTCCTCGTCGCTGAGCGGCGTGGGCATGTATTGCAGCGCAACCTCCAGCACACGGTCGATCCAGCGCACCGGAATGATTTCCAGCCGGTTCTTCACGTTATCGGGAATATCGGCCAAGTCCTTCACGTTCTGTTCGGGAATCATCACGGCCTTGATGCCACCGCGATGCGCCGCCAGCAGTTTCTCCTTCAAGCCGCCAATGGGCAAAACCTCGCCACGCAGCGTAATTTCACCCGTCATGGCCACATCGGCCCGCACGGGAATTCCTGTTAGCGCGGACACCATCGCCGTGGTGATGGCGATACCGGCGGAGGGGCCGTCCTTGGGCGTCGCGCCTTCGGGAAAGTGCACGTGCAAGTCGCGCTTCTCGAAGGCCTTGTCAGCGATTCCCCAGCGTTGCGCGCGCGAACGCACCACCGTGCGCGCGGCCTCCACGGATTCCTTCATGACGTCGCCCAGCGAACCGGTGCGCAATACCACCCCCTTGCCGGGCATGTCCGCCACTTCGATGGTCAGCAGATCGCCACCGACCTCCGTCCACGCCAGACCGGTAACCTGACCGACGCGATTTTCCTTCTCGGCATGACCGAAATCGAAGCGACGCACGCCAAGAAAATCGTCGAGATTCGCGCCATTGACCCGCACCGCGGCCACTGCGGCCTGACCGTCGGCTGCCGCCTTCCCGCCCAGCATGTGCTTCACCACTTTGCGGCAGATTTTGCTCATTTCGCGCTCGAGCGCGCGCACGCCGGCCTCGCGGGTGTAGTACCGCACGATGTCGCGGATGGCGGATTCCTCGATCACCAGCTCCCCTTCTTTGACGCCATTGTTCTTCATCAGTTTCGGCAGCAGATGATCGAAGGCAATATGCACCTTTTCGTCTTCGGTGTAGCCGGACAGACGGATGACCTCCATGCGATCGAGCAGCGCCGGCGGGATGTTCAGCGTATTGCTCGTTGCCACGAACATGACGTCCGACAGGTCGAAGTCAACCTCGACGTAATGATCCTGAAACGTGTGGTTCTGCTCGGGATCCAGCACCTCGAGCAATGCCGACGACGGGTCGCCGCGGAAATCCGCGCCGATTTTGTCGATTTCATCGAGCAGGAACAATGGATTGCGCACGCCGATGCGGGTCATGTTCTGCAATATCTTGCCGGGCATGGAACCGATGTAGGTGCGCCGATGACCACGAATTTCGGCCTCGTCGCGCACGCCGCCCAGCGCCATGCGGACGAATTTGCGGTTCGTCGCGCGCGCAATGGACTGCCCCAGCGACGTTTTCCCGACCCCCGGTGGGCCGACCAGGCAAAGGATGGGGGCCTTGAGCTTGTTCACGCGCTGCTGCACGGCCAGATACTCGATGATGCGCTCTTTGACCTTTTCGAGACCATAGTGATCGGCGTTCAAGACCTGTTCGGCGTTGGCGATCGAATTGTTGACGCGGCTTTTCTTGCGCCACGGCAGCGAAATCAAGGTATCGATGTAATTGCGCACCACGGTGGCTTCCGCCGACATGGGTGACATCAGCTTGAGCTTCTTGAGCTCCGCATCGGCCTTTTTGCGCGCTTCCTTCGGCAGATGCGCGGCCTCGATCTTCTTCTCGAGTTCTTCGATATCGGCGCCTTCCTCGCCCTCGCCAAGCTCTTTCTGAATAGCCTTGACCTGCTCATTCAGATAGTAATCACGTTGACTCTTTTCCATCTGCTTCTTGACGCGGCCGCGGATGCGCTTCTCGACCTGGAGAATATCGATTTCGGCTTCGAGCTGGGTCAACAGATTCTCCAGACGCCCCGCCGTGTCGGCGATTTCGAGCAGTTTCTGTTTCTGCTCGAGCTTCAACGGCAGGTGCGCCGAGATCGTGTCGGCGAGGCGCCCGGCATCGTCTATGCCGCTGAGCGATGTCAGGATCTCTTGCGGGATCTTCTTGTTGAGCTTCACGTACTGCTCGAACTGCGCCACGACCGTGCGCCGCAGCGCCTCGGACTCTGGATTCTGGCTGGCATCGGGCGCGAGCGGCACCACCGACGCCATGAAATGCGTCTGCGCATCGCTGACGCGCTGAATGTGCGCCCGCTGCAAACCCTCGACCAGCACCTTGACCGTTCCGTCGGGCAGCTTGAGCATCTGCAGGATGCTGGCCGCGCAGCCGATCTCGTACAGATCGTCGGGGTTTGGATCGTCTTTGCCGGCCGATTTCTGCGCCACCAGCATGATGTTGTTGCCCGACTCCATGGCGAGTTCGAGCGCTTTGATGGAACGGGGCCGACCGACGAAGAGGGGAATCACCATGTGCGGGAAGACAACCACATCGCGCAGAGGCAGAAGCGGCAAGTCCATCGGTTCCGAAGAAAGAATTTGGCTTGCTGACATAGTAATTTCCTTAGAAAACAATGCCTTTTGAACGAAAAAGGAAGCCGTGGCCTCCCTTTTCAGCACTACGTGAAGTGTATGTTGTGGCAAAAAAGCGTTTTTCAAGCCGCCCACACACCAGACTTGAATAAGGGCATTACCCGTACGTCATCATGCCGCCGCGTCTTTGAGCTTCTTGGCCTGCCCCGGCCGGGAATCGGCGGACCTCTGGTTCCCCTGGTCGGCGTAGATCAGAATGGGAGCGCCCTTCCCCGTAACGGCGTTCTCGTCCACCACTACCCGTTCGACATCCTTCTGCGATGGAAGTTCGTACATGGTCGAAAGCAAAGACTGTTCAACGATGGACCGCAGCCCGCGGGCGCCCGTGCGCCGCTTGAGCGCCCGGCGGGCAATGGCCCGCAGCGCCTGGGGGCGCACGTCGAGCTCGACGTCCTCCATTTCGAAAAGCTTCTGGAACTGCTTGATCAGCGAATTTCTGGGTTCGGTCAGAATACGTACCAGCGTGTCTTCCTGAAGCTCTTCGAGGGTGGCCACCACTGGCAGGCGCCCCACCAGTTCGGGAATCAACCCGAACTTGATCAAGTCTTCCGGTTCCACCTCGGAGAACAGCTCGCCGATGCCTCTTTCAGTCTTGGCGCGCACCGATGCGGAGAAACCAATGCTCGATTTCTCGGTCCGGTCACGGATGATCTTGTCCAGGCCATCGAAGGCGCCCCCCACGATGAACAGAATGTTGGTCGTATCGACCTGGACGAAGTCCTGGTTGGGGTGTTTGCGCCCCCCCTGCGGCGGTACCGATGCCACGGTGCCCTCGATGAGCTTGAGCAACGCCTGCTGCACCCCTTCGCCCGATACGTCGCGCGTGATGGACGGGTTGTCGGCCTTGCGTGAAATCTTGTCGATTTCATCGATGTAGACGATTGCGCGCTGCGCCTTCTCGATGTCGTAGTTGCAGTTCTGCAGCAACTTCTGAACGATGTTCTCGACATCCTCGCCAACGTACCCGGCCTCGGTCAGGGTGGTGGCGTCGGCCATGACGAACGGCACGTTGAGCATGCGCGCCAAAGTCTGCGCCAGCAGCGTCTTGCCCGAGCCAGTAGGGCCGATGAGCAGGATGTTGCTCTTCGAGAGTTCGACGTCGTCACCCTTGACTTCCGTATAGCGCACGCGCTTGTAGTGGTTGTAGACCGCCACCGCCAGGCTGCGCTTGGGTATCTCCTGGCCGATCACGTAGCCGTCGAGGAAGGTCTTGATTTCGACCGGCGTCGGCAATTCGTTGTGAATGGCATCGCGCGCCGCATCGCGAGTTTCTTCGAGAATGATGTCATTGCAAAGATCGATGCATTCATCGCAGATGAAGACCGACGGCCCCGCGATGAGCTTCCGAACTTCGTGCTGACTCTTGTTGCAGAACGAGCAGTGCAGCACCCTGTCGTCCGACGAACCTTTCTTTTCAGCCATGGATATCTTTATCGCTTCAAGAGAACGGACACGGAACAGCCGTCCAGGAAGTAATCGCCAACCCGCATACCGCCATTTCGGATGCGCGCCGCGCGCTTCGCGCGGGGTGCCGTGCGCGACTACTTCTTCGCATCGGCACGCGATACCAAAACGTCATCTATCAACCCATACGATACCGCATCCGCGGCTGACATGTAGTTGTCGCGCTCAGTGTCTTCGGCGATGCGTTTCAGCGGCTGCCCGGTTTTCTCGGCGAGTATGCTGTTCAGGCGCTCGCGCAGACTGAGAATCTCGCGCGCCTGGATCTGGATGTCGGACGCCTGCCCCTGGGCGCCGCCCGATGGCTGATGAATCATGATGCGCGAATTCGGCAGCGAATAACGCTTGCCTTTGGCGCCCGCCGCCAGCAGGAACGCGCCCATGCTTGCCGCGAATCCCGTGCACAGTGTGGAGACGTCGGGCTTGACGAACTGCATGGTGTCGTAGATGGCCATGCCGGCGTAGACCACGCCGCCAGGCGAATTGATGTAGAGGGAGATGTCCTTGTCGGGATTTTCCGATTCCAGGAACAACAATTGCGCGACGATGAGATTGGCGGACTGGTCCTCGACCGCGCCGACCAGGAACACGACACGCTCGCGCAGAAGGCGCGAATAGATGTCGTAGGAGCGTTCGCCGCGCCCCGATTGCTCGATGACGATAGGCACATAGCCCAGGCCGCTGGGCCGTACCGAACCTCCACCGTACAACGACGCGTAGAAATCAGTGAAATGCGGCATTTAAGCAGTTCCCATGAGTTCGTCGAAAGCCACCTGTTCGTCGCCGACCTGCGCTTTGGACAACACGTAGTCGACCACATTGTCCTCGAGCACGATAGCCTCGATCTCGGCGCGCCGCTCGCGATCGGACAGATAGTAGGCCACCACCTGGGCCGGCTGCTCGTAGCTCTTCGCGAACTCTTCGATGCGCGACCGCACCTGCTCGGGCTTGGCTTTCAAGTCGGCGGAACTGGCCAGCTCGGACACCAGCAGCCCCAACTTCACGCGGCGCTCCGATTCGGTCTGAAATGCCTCTTCGGGCATGGGTATCGTATCGGCGTGCGGCACACCCCGCTGCTTGAGATCTTCGCGCGCGGCGGCAACCCGGCTCTCGGTCTCGCCCTTGACCAGCGCCTTCGGCACGTCGAACGAGCAAGCGCCAAACAGCGCATCCATCACGCTACCCTTGGTGCGCGCCTGCGCGCGCGCCTTCACTTCCCGCTCGACATTGGCGCGAACATCGGCGCGCAGTTTGTCCACGTCGCCCGCGGCCTGGCCCAGTGCTTTGGCGAATTCCGCATCGACCGCCGGCAGAACGGCCTCGGCCACCTCGGTGACGGTAACCGCGAATTCCGCCTGCTTGCCCGCCACCTCGGCAGCGTGGTAGTTGGCGGGGAACTGAAGCGGGAAGGTCTTGCTCTCGCCCGCCTTCATCCCGCGCACCGCCGTTTCGAATTCCGGCAACATGCGCCCCTGCCCCAACACGAACGGAAACTTCTCACCCTTGCCGCCCTCGAACGCCGCGCCACCCACGGTACCGGCGAAATCGAGCGTGACGCGATCGCCGTCCTGCGCGGCGCGGCCGTCACGCGCTTCATACGTAGCGCGCTGCTTGCGCAGAATATCGATCGTGCGCGTCACGTTGTCGTCGCTGACGTCGGTGTGGACGCGCGTGATCTTCAGGGCCGACAGATCGGGCACGGTCACGTCGGGGTAGACCTCGAACGTTGCCGAGAACGCCATGTTGCCTTCTTCCACACCCTCTGTCTTGGGTTCCAGCGTTGGCGTGCCCGCCACCTTGAGCTTGGCGTCTTCGATGGCCTTGCCCAACACACGGCCGACCGCGCCGTTGATCACGTCGTAACGGATGCCCGGGCCATGGCTGCGTTCGATCATCGCAAGCGGCGCCTTGCCGGGGCGAAACCCCTGCACCTTGGCGGTGCGCGCCACGCGCCTGATTTGCGCCTGCACCTGTTTTTCGACATCGGCCAAAGGAACGACCAGATCGACTCGGCGCTCCAGGCCTGACAAAACTTCAACGACGGGCTGCATCGGATGGGAACCTATGTAGATGGACTGCGAAGTAATCAAGCGTGCTATTTTACCGGAAATGAAAAACCTTCCCGTCACGCGCCGGCGCGCGGTTTACTGCCGTTGGACACTAGGCCGCACAGGGCCGCTCGTGACGGAACAGTACCGACGCGACCATGGCGGCAACCAGCCCGGTGACCCCGAACAGGCTGAGCGCGCCGGTGAACCC
>SCQX01000220.1 GCA_004298545.1 Candidimonas sp.
CGGCTGATGCCGGCTGGATGCGGGCGGCGGCGGGTGAAGCGTCGGCGGTGGTGCGGGAAAGGGTAGAGGCATGCCGGCTGCGGCAGGTGGAGCGCCAGGGTTACCCCAATGCGCGGCTGAACGTCGTCGGCATCGATGCGCATTGCCGCCTCGATGCCGCGGCAAGCGCGATGCTGCGCCAGGCGATGTTGCACTGGAACTGGTCCGCGCGGGCGGTACATCGCATGCTGCGCGTCGCGCGTACCATTGCCGATCTCGATGCGGTCGCGGCGATTGGCGAATCGCATGTCGCGGAAGCGATCCAGTATCGGCAGCCGTGGCGCTGAGCCGGCCGTTCGCGCGCCGCCGCTCGTGCGCCCCCCTGCGGCCATGCGCCGGTCAGGCTGGACAGGCCTGGCAGCGCTTCCTACAATTACCGCTCGCCAAACGGGAGGATATCCATGGAACGCCGGGAATTTTTCAAACGATCCGCCGCCGCCGCGGTCGGCTTGTCGGGCATCGGTGCACCCTTGTTCGCGCTGGCTCAGTCCAAGACGTTGGCCATCATGACTTGGGGCGGGCAGTGGGGCAATGGCATGGTGAAATACATCGACACGCCGTTCGCCAAGAAAACCGGCTTTTCCGTGACGCAGGATCGCGGGGCGAGCCCGGTGGAAAGGGTTACCAAGCTGAAGATCAACGCCTCGAATCAGACCTATGACCTGGTGCAGATTCACGACGGCGTCGTGCCCATTGCCGAAGCGCAGGGTGTGTTGGCCCCGCTGGATGCCGCATCGCCGAACCTCCCGCTCCTGAACGCCATTCCCGCCCGCTTCAAGCGGCCGGGCTGGGTGGCCATGATCTACTCCGTCCTGGGCATCGCCTACAACACCGATCAGGTGAAAGAGGCGCCGCGCGGGTTCGCCGATCTCTGGCGTCCGGAATTCAAGGGCCGCATCGTCCTGCCGACCATCACGCACTCGATCGGCCCCTATATCATTCCCATTGGCGCCATGGCCGCGGGCAAGGGCCCGAACGACGCGAAAGCGGGTTTCGAAATGCTGCGCAAGATGGTGAAGCTCGACCCCATCTGGGCGCGCGATACCGACACCATCATGAATGCCCTGACGACCGGCGAAGCCGTGATCGGCCTGCTGTATCGCTCGCAGACGTACACGGTTCAGGATCGCGGCGGAAAAGTGAAATGGGTGTTCCCCGGCGAAGGCGCCATCTCGTATTCGGCCGGCACGTCGGTTGCCAAGGGCACGAAGCATAAAGACGCGGCGGAACAGTATGTCAACATGACGCTCGATCCACAGCATCAAACCTGGGTCACGGAAGTGTTCAACTACGCCGGCACCAATCCCGCGACGCTCAAGCTGCTCCCGCCGCGCCTGCGCGAGCGGGTTCACTTCACCGACGAGCAAATGGCGCACATCATCGACCTCGATCAAAAAGTCATCGCGGCGCACCGTCCCGACTGGACTGATCAATGGAACCGGATAGTGGCGGGCGCGTGAACGCCGCCCCCGCGGATACCGGCACGGCGGATGTACGTTTCGAGCAGGTCGAAAAGCGGTTCGGCGAGGTGCTTGCCCTGCGCAGCCTCGACCTGGAGGTTCCGCGCGGCAGCTTCTTTTCGCTTCTGGGCCCCAGTGGCTGCGGCAAGACGACCACGCTGCGCCTGATCGCGGGCTTCGAGCAGCCGTCGCGCGGCGAGGTCTACATTCGCGGCCGGCGCGTTACGGGTGTACCGGCGCACAAGCGCAATTTCGGCATGGTTTTTCAGAGTCTCGCGCTGTTCCCGCATCTGAGCGTGGCGCAGAACGTGGCGTTCGGCCTGAAGATGCGCCGGGTCGATGCCGCCCGCATAGCGCCGAAGGTCGATGCGGCGCTCGATCTGGTGGCGTTGGGTGGATTCGGGCGGCGGTATCCGAATCAGCTGTCGGGCGGGCAGCAACAGCGCGTCGCGCTGGCCCGCGCAATCGTGTTCGAGCCCGACGTGCTGCTGCTCGATGAACCCTTGTCGGCCCTGGACAAGCTCTTGCGCGAGCAAATGCAGGTGGAATTGCGGCAACTGCAACGCCGCCTGGGAACGACGACGGTGTTCGTGACGCACGATCAGGAAGAAGCGCTGACCATGTCCGACTCCATTGCCGTCATGTCGGATGGGCGCATACAGCAGATCGGCCGCCCCGACGATATCTACGAGCGGCCTGAAACAGAGTTCGTCGCTACGTTTCTCGGCGCGAGCAACATTCTGCCCGCACGGGTACAGCGGCTGGAAGCGGGCCGCGCCTACGTGGCGTTCGCGGGAATCACCGCCTGGGTCGATCGGCCCGCGCGCTGGCGGCCGCGACAGGGCGACGACGTGAAGCTGGCACTGCGCCCCGAGAAAGTTCGTGTCGACCCCGAACACGGCCGTATCGAAGGGCGCGTACGGCAGGTGGTTTACCGTGGCGCTCAGACGCATCTCTGCCTGGACGCGGGCGGCGTGGCCATCAACGCCCATCTGCCCAATTCGAACGTCCTGCCGTTCAGGCTCGACCCCGGCGCAACTGCCTGGCTCGACTGGAATGACGACTGCATGGTGCCGCTGCCATGAATGGCGGGCGGCGAACGTTGCGAACGGGGCTGCTGTGGGCCGCCGCTGCGCCGCCGGTGCTGCTGTTGCTGGTATTTTTCGTTCTGCCTCTGGCCTACCTGCTGTTCGTCAGCTTCATGACGAATTCGCAGACATCGCTCTACGCGCTGCAGCCGACGCTGTTCAACTACGTCGAGGTGTTTTCCGATCCCTTCTACCTGCTGATCATCCGGCGCACGCTGCTGGCCACCGGAGTCGTGCTGATCCTTTGTTTGTTGCTGGGCTATCCGGTGGCGCTGTATGCCGCGCGCCTGTCGGTGCGCGGCCGCCTGATCATGCTCATGCTGATGATGTTTCCGCTGATGGTCAGCAATGTGGTGCGCGCTTATGGCTGGATCAGCATCCTGGGCCGCGGCGGCGTGCTGAGCGTCACGCTCAACGGGCTGGGGCTGGCCAGCCGCCCGGTGCACATACTGTATTCCTTTGAGGCGGTGGTCATTGGTTTGCTGACGATTCTGCTGCCGTTCATGATCGTCTCCATCACCAACTCGCTGGTGGCCATCGACCGGCGTTATTTCGAAGCGGCGCAATCGCTGGGCGCGGGGCCATGGCAGACCTTTCGCCATGTGACGCTCCCGCTCTCCAGTCCGGGCGTCACCTCGGGCATGATGCTCGTCACGTTCCTGATGCTCAGCGCGTACGTGACCATATCGCTGCTCGGCGGGCCGCGCTACAAGCTGCTGGTGAGTCTGGTGTTCGACAGCGCGTCGACTTTTCGCTGGCCGCGGGCGGCCGCCCTGTCATTCGTACTGCTGCTGATTGCACTGATCATCGCCGCGGTCATCCAGGCGGTCATGCGGCCGGGGCGCGTCGCGGGGGGCAAGACATGAAATCGAATCGCCGTCCGCCGTCGCGAATGGCCATGAGGGCGGCGACGGCTGCCTCGCAGATAGGGGGCAAAGCGTGAAACTGAACCGCTTCCTGCTGCACTTGGTGTCGGGCGTTGCGCTCGTCCTCATCATGGGGCCCATTTTCGTCGTGCTGCTGTTTGCGTTCAGCTCGGCCGACTCGCTGGTTTTTCCACCGCCGGGGTTCTCGCTGCGCTGGTTCTACGCGTTCTTTGCCACGCCCGAGATGCGCAGCGCATTCATCCTGAGCCTGGTGCTGGCCTTTTTCGCGGCCTGCCTCTCCTGCCTTCTGGGGCTTTTGGCGGCGGTGTATGTGTCGCGCCGTCGCGGTGCGTGGTGCAATCTGCTGCAAATGCTGTTCATGGCACCGCTCATTTTCCCGACCATCATCCTCGGGCTTGCGCTGCTGCTTCTTTACCGTACCATCGGCATGGCGACGCTGCCCGGGCTGCTGATCGCCCACGTGGTCGTTTGTCTGCCCTATGCGTTTCGCGCGGTGGTGGCCGCGCTGCAAAGCTTCGACACGCGGCTGGAGGAAGCCGGCCGCAGCCTGGGCGCGGGCCCGGTGAAGTCTTTCGCGCTGATCACGCTGCCGCTGGTATGGCCCGCCGTATTGTCGGGATGGCTGTTCGCATTCATCGTTTCGTTCGGCGAATTGAATGTCGCACTGTTCCTGACCGGGCCGGGCGTGGTCACTTTGCCCATCGA
Source organism: Candidimonas sp. (assembly GCA_004298545.1). Lineage (GTDB taxonomy): Bacteria > Pseudomonadota > Gammaproteobacteria > Burkholderiales > Burkholderiaceae_B > SCQX01. The sequence goes on from SCQX01000220.1 coordinate 4,180, forward strand.
GATATTCAGCTATCTCCAGTTCCAGGGCAGCCAGCTGGTCGTCGCTGCCGCATCCGCGCTGCAGGTCATGATCATTGTCCTGATCCTGATCGCCGCCGAACGCATCATCGGCACGAAGCGTATCGTTCAACGTTGAGGGGAACCATCGTGACCATTTCATTCACCACCCGGCCCGAGCTTCGCGGAACTTTCGGGGCCGTCAGCGCAACGCATTGGCTCGGGGCAAGCGTGGGGATGGCGGTCCTCGAACGCGGCGGCAATGCGTTCGATGCGGCGGCCGCGTGCGGCTTCGTTCTTCAAATCGTGGAACCCCACCTCAATGGCCCCGGCGGCGAAGTACCCATCATTCTGAAGAGTGCGCGCGAGGATGCGCCCAGGGTCATTTGCGGCCAGGGCGTCAGCCCGGCCTTGGCCGACATCGCCAAGTTCCGCGAATTGGGGCTGCGCATGGTGCCGGGCACCGGGCTTCTGCCTGCCGTCGTGCCGGGAGCCTTCGATGCCTGGATGCTGTTGCTGCGCGACTATGGCACGCTGTCGCTGGAAGACATATTGGGCTATGCCATTGGCTATGCGGAAAACGGATTTCCACTGTTGTCGCGGGTCGTGGCGTCGATCACCCCGGTGGTCGACTATTTTCGTGACGAATGGCCGACATCGGCCCAGGTCTGGCTTCCAGACGGCGCCGCGCCGCGTCCCGGCACTTTATTCACCTGCCCCGGCATCGCCGCGACCTACAAGCGTCTGCTGCGCGAGGCGCGGGCGGCCGGTGGCGATCGTGTCGCCCAGATAGAAAGCGCGCGCAAGGCGTTCTACCGGGGCTTCGTAGCCGATGCGATCGATCGCTTCTATCGCGAGTCGGCACTCAAGGACACATCGGGCCGGCGCAATCCGGGCCTGCTGCGCGGCGACGATCTCGCGAACTGGTCGGCGACGGTCGAGTCGCCGATCGCCATGGACTTTCACGGGGTGCGCGTGCACAAGACGGGGCCATGGGGGCAGGGCCCGGTATTCCTGCAGCAGCTTGCCCTGCTCGACAATTTCGACATCGCCGCCATGGATCCGTTGGGTGACACGTTCGTCCATACGGTGGTGGAGTGCGCCAAGCTTGCCTACGCCGACCGCGAGGCGTTCTATGGCGATCCGAATGCCAGCGACATCCCGCTGCAAACCCTGTTGTCGGCAGATTATGCGGCGCGGCGCGCGCGCCTGGTGTCGGACACCGCGTCGCGGGAACTGCGCGCCAGCCATCTTGGCGACGCGGCCCAGCGGCTGGCGCGCATTGCCGCGCTTGCGGGGTCCGAGGCGCCGCAGGGCCCATCCGACGGCGGCGTGACGTTCGACCCCATTCCGGGGGTCGAGGGCGATACCGTTCACCTCGATGTGGTGGATCGTTTCGGCAACATGGTGTCCGCGACACCCAGTGGCGGCTGGCTGCAGGGTTCTCCGGCGGTACCCGGCCTGGGGTTTTCGATCTCGACCCGCGGGCAGATGTTCTGGCTCGATGAAAACCTTCCCTCGTCGCTGCGGCCGCGCACGCGCCCCCGCACGACACTGACGCCAACGCTGGTGACGCGAGACGGTGAACCGTGGCTGGCCATCGGAACCCCGGGGGGAGACCAGCAGGACCAGTGGCCGCTCACGGCGTTCGTGCGCCACCTGCTGCATGGCTACGGCCTGCAGCGCACCATCGACGCACCAATGTTCCACAGCCGCCATTTTCCGACTTCTTTTTATCCGCGCGCCTATGAAAAAGGGCGGCTGCTCGTGGAGAGCCGTTGTGGTGATTCCATGATCCGGCGCCTTACCGATCGCGGGCATCTGGTGACGGTGATGGATGCGTGGTCGCTCGGACGCATCTGCGCCGTCCAGCGCGACGGCGCCATGGTTCGCGGCGCGGCTACGCCGCGCCACATGCAAAGCTACGCCGTGGTGCGATGATCGACGATGCGCCGGCTCCACCCCCGGTTCGCCGAATGCCGCCCTTGCCGCGCCGTGTCGGGCTTCGTTGGGTGCCGGGCAGGCCCGCATTGGACAGTATCCGCGAAATCACCGTATAATCAACAGCTTTCGTACATTTCAAAAGAGTGGCCGTAAGGTTTTCCAAGTGTGGTCAAGTCATAGACCACCACCGCGTCCACGAGAAAATGCAGAGTCAAGCAACATGCCCAAGATGAAAACGAAACGGGGCGCGGCGAAGCGCTTCGAAGTTCGCGCCAGCGGATCGATCAAGCGAGGCCAGGCGTTCAAGCGCCACATCCTCACCAAGAAGACCACCAAGAGCAAGCGCCAGCTGCGCGGCTCCGCCGGGGTGCATGGTTCGGACACGGCCTCTGTCAAGGCCATGATGCCTTTCGCTTGATTACCGGAGATTTTCAACCATGCCACGTGTAAAACGCGGTGTCACCGCCCACGCTCGTCATAAAAAAGTCATCAGTGCCGCCAAAGGCTATCGCGGTCGCCGCGGCAATGTTTTCCGCATCGCCAAGCAGGCGGTCATGCGCGCCGGGCAGTATGCCTATCGCGATCGCCGCAACAAGAAACGCACGTTTCGCGCGCTCTGGATCACCCGCATCAACGCGGCGTGCCGCGAACTCGACGTCACGTACAGTGTGTTCATCGCGGGCCTGAAAAAGGCCTCCATCGATCTCGATCGCAAGGTATTGGCCGATATGGCGGTACGCGACAAGGCCGGTTTTGCCGCCGTGGTCGCGCGCGCCAAATCCGCGCTGGCGTCGTAGTTCAAGTTTCGACTCGATGGGGTGGCGGAACGGAGCTCTGATGGGCTCCGTTCGCGTTTTGAGAAGGCGGAGTCATGATGGCGGGTTCTGACGATTTGGTCGAGCGGGCGCGAGAACGGTTTGCGCAGGCGCGCGACGCGGCGGCGCTGGAAAATGCGAAAGCCGGGTTTCTGGGCAGGCAGGGTGCCGTGACGGCCATGCTCAGGGGGCTGGCGGCGCTGGATCCGGCACGCAAGCGCACCGAGGGCGCCCGTATCAACGCACTCAAGCGCGAAGTCGAGGCACTGTTGGAGCAGCGGCGCGCCGAACTGGCGCAGGTCGAGCTCGATCACCGCCTCGCGGCGGAAACGCTGGATGTGACGCTGCCGGGCCGCGGCCGCGGCCGCGGCGGAATCCACCCGGTCATTCAGGCCTGGCAGCGCGTCGAGGCCATTTTCCGATCCATTGGTTTCGACGTTGCCGACGGCCCCGAAATAGAGAACGACTGGACCAACTTCACGGCGCTGAACAACCCCGAGAACCATCCCGCGCGCTCCATGCAGGACACTTTCTACGTCGACCTGAACGATGCGCAGGGGCTCCCGCTGGTGTTGCGCACGCATACCAGCCCGATGCAGGTGCGCTACGCGCGCATGAATACCCCGCCCATCAAGGTCATTGCGCCGGGGCGAACCTATCGCGTCGACAACGACGCCACGCATTCGCCCATGTTCCATCAGGTCGAGGGGTTGTGGATCGCGGAAGACATTTCGTTCGCCGATCTCAAGGGGGTCTACACCGACTTCCTGCGCGCGTTTTTTGAAACCGATGCGCTTTCCGTGCGATTTCGCTCATCGTTTTTTCCGTTCACCGAACCTTCGGCCGAAATCGACATGATGTTCACGTCAGGACCCAACCGCGGGCGCTGGCTGGAAATATCGGGCTCGGGGCAGGTTCACCCGGTCGTCGTGCGCAATTTCGGACTCGACCCCGAACAATATGTCGGTTTCGCGTTCGGCTCCGGCCTCGAGCGCCTGGCCATGCTTCGCTACGGCGTCGACGATCTGCGCCCGTTTTTCGAGGGTGACCTGCGCTTCCTCAGTCAATTCAACCGATAAACGCCGCGGCGACGCCCCCGCTCACTGATCAGTCCTACGCCATGCAAGTACCCGAATCCTGGCTGCGCACCTTCGCCAACCCCCCCGTGGACACCGAAACCTTGTCGCATCGGCTCACCATGGCCGGTCTCGAGGTCGAGGAGGCCGCTAGGGCGGCGCCGCCATTCAGCGGCGTGGTCGTCGCGTCGATAATCGATGTGGCGTCTCATCCGCATGCCGACAGATTGCACGTCTGCCAAGTGGACGACGGGTCCGGGTCCCCCTTGCAAATCGTTTGCGGGGCGCCCAACGCGGCGAAGGGCCTGCGGGTGCCGCTGGCCCGCCTGGGGGCGAAGCTGCCGGGCGGTGTAACGATCGGCGTAGTGAAAATGCGCGGCGTGGAATCGTTTGGAATGCTGTGTTCGGCGCGTGAACTGGGCTTGTCGCAAGATCATGCCGGGTTGCTCGAGTTGTCGTCCGATCTGACCGCGGGTAGCGACCTGCGGGTGGCGCTTGGCCTCGACGATACGATATTCACACTGAAACTCACGCCCAATCGCGCGGATTGCCTGTCGATACTCGGTGTGGCGCGTGAGGTTTCGGCGTTGACTGGCGTCCCCCTGGTTTCCCCCGATGTCGTCGCGCCGCCGGTCACGCTGAATGATCGCGTGGCGGTTTCCATACAGGCGCCCGATTTGTGCGGCCGTTTCGCGGGGCGTGTGATCCGCGGGGTGGATGCGCGCGCGCCAACGCCCGCCTGGATGAAAACACGCCTGGAGCGGGCTGGCCAGCGTTCGATCTCGGCGCTGGTCGATATTTCCAACTACGTCATGCTCGAGCTGGGGCGCCCGACACACGTATTCGATCTGGGCCGTATCGATGGCGGACTCACCGTGCGCTGGGGTCGCGAGGGCGAATCGCTGACGCTGATCAATGGCCAGACCGTCACGCTTGATCCGTGGGTCGGCGTCATAGAGGCCAACGGCCGCGCGGAAAGTCTGGCCGGCATCATGGGCGGAGAAGCCACTGCGGTAACCCTGGATACGACGAGTGTCTACCTCGAGGCGGCTTTCTGGTGGCCCGAGGCCATCATGGGGCGCGCCAGGCGCTACAAGTTCAGCTCCGAGGCCAGCTTTCGTTTCGAGCGCGGTGTCGATTTCGATGCCATCCCGCGCGATCTCGAACGCATGACGGCACTGGTCTTGCAAATTTGCGGCGGCCAGGCGGGGCCGGTGGACGATCAGATCACGCGGCTGCCGCCGCGTCGCCCCGTCGCGATGCGTTTGCGCCGCTGCCAGCGGATCCTGGGTATAGCCATCGAACGGAATGAGGTTGCCCGCATCTTCACCAGCCTGGGGCTGGCGTTCGAGGAGCGGGACGGCGTGTTTTCGGTAACGCCGCCACCTTACCGGTTCGATTTGTCCATTGAAGAGGATTTGATCGAAGAGGTGGTGCGCATCTACGGGTTCGAGCGCATACCCGATGTGCCACCGCGCGCACCGGCCAAGATGCGCGCTGTTCCCGAAGAACGCCGCGGTCCGCATGAACTGCGGCGCATCGTGGCCGACCTCGACTACCAGGAAGTCATCAACTTCTCGTTCGTCGAGGAAGCCTGGGAGCGCGACTATGCGGGCAATCGGAATCCGATTCGTTTGCTCAACCCCATCGCCAGCCAGTTGGCGGTCATGCGCTCGACCCTGCTCGGCGGGCTACTCGCCAATATCCGCTATAACGCCAATCGCAAGCAGTCGCGTGTGCGCGTCTTCGAGCTTGGGCGGGTCTTCATGCGCGATTCGACGGTTTCGGATGGCCCGTTGCAGGTCGCCGGCGTATTGCAGCCGATGCGCCTGGCGGGCGCGGCGTGGGGGCCCGCGCTGGATGAGCAGTGGGGGTGTCCGGCCCGCCTCGTCGATTTTCATGACGTCAAAAGGGATGTCGAGGCGGTGCTGGGGCCGCTAGCGCGCGCACTGCGTTGTGTGGCGGCGGCGCATCCCATGCTTCATCCGGGGCGTTCGGCGCGCCTGGTCCTGGATGGACGCGACGTCGGTTGGCTCGGAGAATTGCATCCGCGTTGGGCGCGGCAGCAGGAACTTCTCCAGTCTCCCGTCGTGTTCGAGCTCGATGTGGAGGGCATTTCGCATGCGCCGCTCGCGCATCTCGCGCCTTTTTCGCGCCAGCCCGTCGTGGTGCGCGATTTGGCGGTGTGGGTGGCCGCGGAGGTGCCTTTTCAGACAATGTTCGATACACTTGCACAAGCGATTGCGTTGGATAATACGCTGGAAGTCGTCCAGAGCTTCCGCTTGTTCGACGTCTGGCGCGATGGTTCGGCGCCGTCGCGCACACCGGAAAAAAGCCTGGCCCTGCGGTTCTGGCTGCAGGGGCGGGATGCGACACTCGACGATGATGCCGTCGAAGCCTGTATCGGAAAACTATTAGAGGCATTGATCCGCGCGCACGGCGTACGCCTGCGCGCGTGAACGGAAGAGGAGAACTGTGACTCATGGCGACCGATCCCCGTACGCTGACCAAAGCCGAATTGGCCGAGCTTCTGTTTGAACGTGTTGGCCTGAACAAGCGCGAGGCGAAAGATATCGTAGATACTTTTTTCGAAGAAATCCGCGATTCGCTGGTGCGCGGCGTCGAGGTGAAGCTGTCGGGGTTCGGGAATTTCCGGGTGCGTGACAAGCCGCCGCGCCCGGGGCGCAATCCCAAGACCGGCGAGATCATTCCCATCGCGGCGCGTCGTGTCGTCACTTTTCATGCCAGCCAGAAGCTCAAGGGGCTGGTCGAGCGTTCCGACGCCGCCGAGGCTTGATAGAATCCGCCCATGAGTTCGAACGATCTTCCCGTCCTCCCGCCCATTCCCGCCAAGCGTTATTTCACCATCGGTGAGGTCAGCGAGCTTTGCTGTGTCAAGCCGCATGTCCTGCGCTACTGGGAGCAGGAATTCACGCAGTTGAAGCCCGTGAAGCGCCGTGGCAACCGTCGCTATTATCAGCACCACGAGGTGCTGCTCATCCGGCGCATTCGCGACTTGCTCTATGAGCAGGGCTTCACCATCAGCGGCGCCCGCAACCGGCTGGGAGATTCGCGCGAAGCGCCGCACGACCAGGAGTCGGCCATACGCTTGAGCGCCACCGAATTGCAAACGTTGCGCGCCGACCTGCAGGCGGTACGCGATACCTTGTCGGAATCATTGGGGGATCAGCCAGCCGCGTAGCGCTGGGGGCTGTCGTGGATATGCGGCAGTGGCATGCATCGAGGTGACCGGCGGGACGGTGCCTTCAGATAGTCGCGACTCCGTCAGATACCCGTGGTACCGAATTCGGTACTTGAACACGAAAAATGCGCTAGCGCCCGCGTTGGTCGCCGACCGTTCCAGGTGATGCGGCGGGTATGCTTTCCGTGGTGGATGTGGCCGCCGGTGGCGCGGCCGACGCGCCTTGGCTGGGCACCTTGACCGTAAGTTCCACCATTCTTCCGATGAAAAGGATGGGCCCGGTCGGACTGCCGCTGGGCGAGCCCCCCGCCTGCTCGAGGGTCATTTCGAAGATCTGGTCGGGGGCGAGCGTACCCAATGTCGCGCTGGGAATGACCGCCGCCCGGTTTGCCGACACCACCCCCAGCGAGCGCGGCGTGCGATTCTGCGGATTGTGCGTCCACAATTGCACGGACGCATTCGCGGGGACATCGATGTGGACTCGCGGAGTCATGTCGAGATTGTGCTTGCCGTCGAGCGTGAATATCCAGCCCGGCGTCGACGTCTGTCCCGGCGCCTGGAGAATCGCCACATGCGTGGGTGGCGGCGCATCGATGACGGCCAGGTTGGGCCTGGCGGCGTAGGTGAAAGCCATCACCGCCAGCACGACACTGAGTGCACGCCAGAACCAGAGGTTGCCCAGTGTGTACCGCCACGATTTTTTCACCAGCCGCGGCCAGGTTCTGGGCCGCTTGATGAGTGTGATCTCGTGTCCCAGGGTGGCTTGAATGCGCTGCAGCAGGTGCGGCGGTGGCGCGATGGGCTCGAGTTCATCGGTCAGCGACAGGAAGAGGTTCTCCCATTTCAGCGCTGTGGCCGCAGCCGCGGCGTTGCTCGACAACAGGCTCGTGACGCGCGCGTTTTCGTGCCGGTCGAGCAGGCCCAGTGTGTATTCCGCGATCAGGAAATCGTGTTCGGAACCGCGCGCTATGGTCAGGGGCCGTGGCGCGTCGGCCGGTGGCTCGTGTCCGTCTGCCGATGGCTCGTGCCCATTGGTCGATAGCGCGTCGACCGGCTCGCTGACGCCAGTCGATATTTCTTTATTGGCGCCGAACGGCTCGCTGTTGCCGGATGCCGCCGCCCGCGCCTGAACGGCCTGAACTTCCAAGGCGCCATTCCCGATAGTCGGTTCCGCGCGTTGACGCGTGGTCATGCCTGTTGCCCCTGGATAGCGTCCAGCCCGGTGCGCAACTGCGCGCGAATTTGCTCAACGGGGGTCATCAATCGCGCCGCGATCTGTTCCAGGGTTTGTCCGTTGTAGAACGCCATCAGCAGCGGCAGGCGTTGCGCGTCATCCAGTTGCGCCAGGCATGGCATCGACGCCGTTCGATAAATGCCCGTGTCGAACGATAGGGGCGACGGCGAGGTATCTTCCGCCAGGTTCTGGCCCCGCTGGCGCATTTGGCCAAGTACGCGGTAGCGCAGGATACTGTATATCCATGCGCGCGCGGTACCTGTGGCGGCGTCGTAGCCGGCGGCATTCTTCCACAGCAGGATGAATGTGTCGCGAACCGCGTCTTCCGCCAGTTCGTGGTGTCCGAACATTTTTGCGCTCAGCGCCAGCATGTGTGGCGCTTCGTGCTGAAAAAGGTCGCGAAGCGCGTTTTGGTCGCCCGCGCCGCAGGCTCGAAGCGTTGCCTCATAGTCGAAGGTTGAAACTGCCATGGAAATTCCGGTTATCGGGGCACGGCTATTGTATTAGCGTTTGTCTCGCGGAAAATTCCAATCCCGTTGTAAACCAGTAACCAAA
>SCQX01000221.1 GCA_004298545.1 Candidimonas sp.
CTACGGCTGCCGACCTTCACCGTCGATGCCATGGAGTTGTTCAAACGGCTCACGCTCATCGTCAAAAATGGCCGCATCGCCAAAGTGTTCTACCCCGTCTTTCCGTCGAATCGAAACGCGGATGACGTTCTTGCGTGGTTGCACGCCGATGCCCGGCCGCGCCAGGCGCCTTGATTCAGCGAACGTCGGGACGCGGGTCTTCGATGAAACCGTTGCGGTTGGGCATCTTCAGGTTCTTCAGGGACGCAGCGTCGATTCTGTCGTGTTCTTTCACCAGACCATTGAGAAACAGCACATAGCCCGCGACTGAGCTCACAATACCCTTTGCCGCGCATTTTCTGCCCGCCCGAGGGTGACGTGATGATGGACTTCGCCTCCATCACATAGGTGAATTCGCGCGCTTTGCCGTCAGGCATCAGATCAGTGTATTTGGACGTCTCTTCGCGGGAATGCATGGGCTCGTCGCTGACCTGCACCCAGCTTGTAGATGCCCGGAAACCCCTCGGCACCATCCGCAGGGGGCGTCCCAACCTGCATCTCACCCATCCAAAGCGTGGATCCCGTCAGCGGAAACCGGGTGCCATGCCGATTGCACTGCTGGGGATCGTCATCGCAGTTGCGGCCCGCGGGGTCGCCGGCGAACGCTGCCGCCAGAAACGTCAGGCGGTCGGCCGCCCGGGCTTTCACGCGTATTCCGGGAGACGCCAACGGGTATGCCGGACCGCCATTGGTCATGTCGGCCGCCAGCAGGCCAGGCCAGCCGAACGTTCCGTTGACGAGCCCGGCGGCCGTCGGGCTCGTGGCAAACTCGTCATCGGCCGCCAACTGCCCCGCGCGTACGGAAAAACGGTCGTCGAACAGACTCTGTTCGAGCCAGGCGGTGAACAAGCGTGTGGAAGACAGCGCGTCGATGTTGCTCGGGTCGGCAATGCTTCCCGCATGCTGACCAACCGTCGCGCCGCCGTCATGAATGTTGTAGAGCGTCAGGTGTGCGCTGGCACCGCGCCAGGAGAGCCACTTGTCCAGATCACTGTCGACGGACAGCTCCAGCCGCCCTTCGTAACTGCCGCGGCGTTCGACGCCGCCCGCTACGACGCCAAACGTCTCTCCAATGTAGTCCAGCGTTATTTCCGTCCCACCTTTTTCCCGGAGCGCGGTGCGTAAACCGCCCCAATCACCCGTGAGCGTGTCCCGCTGCCAGAGCGATGGCGCGCCGGCCGATGCGCCCGGCATATCCGCCGCGTCGGCCGCCAGCGCGCCGCAGCCGAATGTCACCGAAAACGCCAGTGCCTGGGCGATCGACCAACCTACCCTTCTCTTTCTCTCGAATTCCATTGGTTTCCCTTTTTTTTTACAGACTACACTTGCAAACCCAGCGTGCCGTTTGGCTGGTTTAAACCGCTGTGATGGCATTGCCGTCGCCGTGACCCGCGCCTCGCGCCGGGCCCTACCACAACACAAAAAACAATATCCAGCTCCAGCCGAACGGCAGCAGCCCGACCGCCACCAACGCAACAGCCAACCCTCGCCGCCACACAGCGCACGTGCGCAGCCCCGCGAGGCGCCATTCAAAGCGCAGGCTCCAGGCCAACGCCAGCGCAAGCAGCGCGAACCGCGCGAAATTGGCCCAGCCGGTGGGCACGCCCTCATGCCGCAACAAAGTGAGCGTGGCGGCCGAGAGCCCCAGAAATACACCGGCGCCAGCAAGCGGGATAAGCCCTTGGGCCAGCTTGTGTACGCCGTCCAGCGGGCTGCGCAACAGCGCGCCGGCGGCATCCCGCACACCCGGGCGGACCAGGGGCGGCAACACGCGATCGGCCAGCCACAATCCCGCGAACACGGCACCCCCCACGATGAGCGCGGCGCCCCCGATGAACATCAGGATCATCCCGCCGTCGAGCCAGCTGAAACTATCGTTGACTTGCGGATAGTGTGTGAGGATGAACCAGGGTGCGTTGTCGGCCAGCGGCCAATAGACATCGCGCGCCACCAGCCACGCGGCAATCGCCTGCTTGGCCGTCACGTACCAGGGGCTTGCACTCCACAGGAAGGCGCCCACCGCCAGGCCCATCAGGCCGAAAACAATCAACACCGTCTGCCAGCCATTGCCCCCCGAGACAGTGACGATCTCGGCCTCGGGCGATCGCCGCGAAAGCGCGATGGCACCGCGATAGTCGCTGCAGCGCCCGCACATGTGGCATTCGGCAGCCCCTTGCATGTTGCGCAGCGGCAGGAGCGGTGCGCAGTTGATCGAGCCGGTGCGACGCGTCGGCGCGCGCCAGGCCTGCGCATCCACGCGGTAGTACCAGGGCGCAAGCTTCGCGAGCAGATTGAAGACCCCATTGACCGGGCACAGGTATTTGCACCACACGCGCTTGTTGCGCCCATAAAGCCAGCCGACGATCATGGCGGCAACCGTCGACCCCCCCAACACGGCGGCCACCGCCCAGGGGTACTGGTAGACACTCACGAGCTGGCCATAAACGGTGGTGAGGCTGAAGGCGACGAACGGCCAGCCACCCCATCGCATCCAGCGCGGAATCGCCCCGCCCCTTCCATGGCGGCTTGCCCATTCGGTGAGAGCGCCCTCGGGGCAGAACAGCCCGCACCAGGCACGACCGAACAAGGGAATCGACACCAACACGAACGGCCACCAGATTCCCCAGAAAGCGAACTGGGCAACGACGGTGAGGTTGTTGAACACCGACGCCGAGCGTCCTGGCAGCGGCAGCGCGGCCGGCACGGCGAGCAGCATCACATAGACGAGCACGATTCCCCATTGCATGCGGCGGATCGCGCGCTGATGATCGCGCAGAAAGTCACCCGCGCGCGCAACACGGGAATGAAGCGAAGAAGGCGGCATCATTGTGGTCAGCATTTCGGGGGGCGGCATGCAACGGGGCCAGCGCCACCGGCCAGGCGCGCATCTCAGTAGCCGCCCTTCTTGCCGGTTCCCGCGTAGACGAAGTCAACCGTCACCTCGAACGGCTGGAACCACGGGGCCACCCCCGTTTCCTTGTCGACGTGGCGCCCGAAGTGGCTGTTGGGCCCGGTTTCGGGCGGCCCGACCCGCAGCGTCAACTGATACTTCCCCGGGCCTTCGAGCTTTACGTTGTCGCCGTAGTGCGGACCATCATTGGCCACCATCGCCATGAGACCGCCCTCGAGCACTTTGCCGCCACCCTGCTTGCGCAGCGCATAACGGACGTTGAGATACGGTGCCCAGGCCCCCTCGGGCAGGCCATTCTTGTTGTCCACCGTCGCATGGATGTCGGCTTCCAGATGAATGTCGCTGTCTTTGGCAGCGCGCATCATCCCTTCGGGCTCCATCTCGATCGGCTGCAGGTAGACGGCGGCCACCTTCAGGCCATGGAGATTCTTGGGCTGACCAATGGGATATTCCGCCGCGAATACCGGAAACGCCAGGCTCAGGGCAAGCGACGCGGCAAACAGTCTAATGAGCATGAGGATAATCTCCACATTGATAGTGATAATAATTCTCGTTGCGGATTATATGCAGAAATGTAGAGCCTCTGTCAACACGGATTACGCACACCGCCGGCGGCGCGCGTCAGAAGCGCCGCGGGCGCACCCAACGCACGACGGCGCTCAAAGCAGAGCAAATCGCCCAATAGACGGCGCCCGCGAACAGCAGCATTGGAATGATCGTTCCGTCGCGCGCGCCAATGCTCTCGGCCCGGCTGAAGAAGTCGCCGAGCGCGATGACATACACCAGCGACGTATCCTGAAAAATGACAATGCACTGCGTAAGCACGATGGGCAACATGGCGGCGAAGGCCTGCGGCACAACCACATAGCGCAAACATTGGAGCGGCGTCATGCCCAGCGCATAGGCGGCCGCCGGCTGCCCCTTGGGCAGGCTGAGCATGCCGGCGCGCATGATCTCGCAGAAAAACGCGGCTTCGAGCAGCGAGTACGCCACCATGGCCGAGACCAGACGGATGTCCACGGTTGGCGGCAAGTCGAACAACGCCTTCAGGAATTGCGGCACGATGAGGAAGAACCACAACAGCAGCATCACGAGCGGAATCGAGCGGAACAGTGACACGTACCCGTGCGCGAAAAGGTTCAGCGGCCGATTGCGCACGATGCTGAGAACGGCAAGCACCGTGCCCCAGGCCAGACCGCAAAGGATCGCCACGACCGTGATGCGAACCGTCACCCACATGCCGGTGAGCAGCAGATCCCTCGATTGAAACAGCGTGCTCCAGTCCATGTGGAAAAACACGTCATTCCCCCAGGAAGCCCGGCACCCGGGTCCAGCGCCGTATGGCGTCCATGAGGCGCATGATGAGGTAATTCAGCAGCAGATAACCCAGCGTCACGCAGATGAACGATTCGTAAGGCTGGGCCGTGTAGTCGACAAGCTGGCGCGCCTGCCCGGTAAGTTCCAGCAGGCCGATGGTCGACGCCACCGCGGAATTCTTGGAGATGATCAGGAATTCCGATGTCAGCGGCGGAATGATCACGCGAAACGTAACCGGCAAGAGAACGTACCGGTACGTCTGACCCAGCGACAGGCCAAGCGCCAGCCCGGCACTGCGCTGCCCCGGCGGCAACGACTGAATGCCGGCGCGCACCTGCTCGCAAAGGCGCGACCCGGTGTAGATGCCCAGCGAGAAAACTGACACGACGAAAAACTGCGTGTTCGGGTCGAGACCCTTGATCCAGTCGCCCAATGGCGCGGGCAGCAGCTCCGGAACCACGAAATACCAGATGAAGAACTGGACGATGAGGGGCACGTTGCGGAAAACGGAGACATACACCGTGGCGATCGCCGGCGGCCCCCTGCCCGGCAGCGTGCGCATGACTCCAAGCACGGAACCCACCACCAGCGCCAGTATCCAGGCCAGCAGCGTGAGGTACACGGTATTGAGGAAGCCGGAGAACAGCCATCCAAGATAGGTGGTGGGTTCTCCGGTTGCCACGGGCTGCAGCAGCACAGCCCAATCCCATCTATAAGCCATCTCGGGACACGGTATGAAGCATTGTCAGGGCACGATGTCGGCCGTCGTCACGGCACGCATGAACCATCGCCGTGGCACGGTATGATCCATCATCAGGACACGGGCTCGCTGCTCGGGTGCGCGAACAGCGCCTTCATATCATCCGACATTGGGAAATCGAGATTCAGTCCCTTGGGCGGTATGGGGGACATGAACCACTTCTGGTAAATCGTCGCCGCCTCGCCAGACGTCTCGGCCTTTGCGATCACACCGTCGATGAGCGTCTTGAGGCCATTGTCGTTCTTGCGCATCATGCAGCCATAGACCTCGTGAGACTGCGGCGTGCCGGTGATGACATAGTCCGACGGCTTTGCCATTTTCGCGCGTTCGCCAGCCAACAGGGCATCATCCATCATCATGGCGACCGCCCGCCCGGTCTTCAGCATGAGCGACGATTCCGTGTGATCTTTCGCGCTGATGATGTGCATGCCCATTTTCTTCTCGACATTCATGCGGCGCAGAATCTTTTCCGACGTAGTGCCGGCGCCCACGACCACGGTCTTCCCTTTGAGATCGGCGAAATCCTTTATGCCCGAGGTCTTGAGTGTCAGCAACCGCGTGCCGATCTCGAAGAAGTTATTGGAAAAATCCACTTGGCGCGCACGCGCGCGATCGTTCGTTGTCGTGTTGCACTCGAAATCGAAGGTACCGTTCTGCAGCAGCGCAATGCGGTTCTGCGATGTGATGGGTATTTTCCTGACCTTCAGGTTCGGCGCATTCAGCACCTGCTTGATCTTCGCGAGGATCAGGTTGGTGATGTCCATGGAATAGCCAATGGGCTGCTGGTTCACATCGTAATACGAGAACGGGATCGAGGCATCGCGAAAGCCGATGACGACGACGCCATCGTCCTTGATTTTCTTCAGTGTGCCGGTAACCGGGACGGTCGCGGCGGTGACGCCGGTCTGCGCGGTCGCCGCCGGCGCGGCACCCAGGGTCATCACCGCCAGCGCAAGCGCCGCGACCGTCCCGCAACCCCGTCGCCAGGCGCGTGCCTGTTTCATCTTTTCCATTGTGGTGTCTCCTTGTGAAGAATGCCGGCCTGCCGACCGGCGTATCGGGTTCCACGGCTCGGCGCTGCCACACGCGCGCTCCGCAACGCTGTCAAGCAACAACCTTCGACACATCCAGCACATACATGTGGCGACCGGATTCATGCATCGAATCGACGCAGACCGATCGTCCGTCCCGGCTCCAGCGCGGATGCAGATCGCACCGATTTTCCTTGCTGAGATGGGGATCGGCGCGGAAGTGGCCGATGTCGTATCGCACATTGCGCTCGACATCGAACAGGAACAGCGCACGCACATGCGTCACGGAATCCGGATAGGTGTCACTGAGCAGCCAGCGCGAGTCGACCGGCGAGAATGTCATGTGGCCGTTTTCCGCCAGCGCGGCCGGCGCGATGGCCTGTACATCACCCGCGTCGCTGTCGCGATAGAGTTGATAATGGATCGCGCCGCCATGCGGCCCCCACACGACGATATGTTCGTCGTCGCGCCATGAAGGGTGTGAAATCTGCCATGGCGACTTCTCATAGTCGAAAGTGCCCACCGTGGCCGGATCGAAGCCTCGACCCAGCTGCGGCAACGGATGATCGGAACACTCCAGCAGGCGGAGGTTGCCGCCATCGGGATCCATGGTGATGAGGCGATGCAGGAAGCAAGTCTCGTCTTCCACCCGCTCGGTCCAGCGGTGCAGCAGCACGACACGGCGCGACGACGGGCTGATCTCCATGTGACTGACCCAGTGGATGGCGTTGTCCATGGATTGCAGGTGATGGAACCGGAACAGGTCGCCATAACTCAGCACCAGTTCGTGGCGACCACTGGCGATGTCCAGGCGGCGGATGCCATCGTCGTCGGGCGCCGCGGGTAGCCGCGCCGGACGCGGCGGGTAGCCGATGGTCTGATGCGTGATGTAGAGGCGGCCATAGTCCACACACAGGGCGTAGCGGCTGTCGGCCGACACGACATAGACCGGAAGCGGCAGGTCGCGCGTTGCGCCGGTGTCGAGGTTCCGCACACGCGAGGCGAACGCGCCCGCGCCATGCGCCCCGTTGTCGACGCGCACGTTGTAGATGATCTGGCGTCCCGGCAGGCCATCGAGCCATTGCAGCTGACAGCCCATCTGCCAATTCCATGCCCGCGTCGTGTCAACCGCGTGATAGGTATCGCGCGCCAGATCAAAGAAGCCGACGTCGACCGCAAGCGCGGGGGTGAGCAGGGCATCGCGGAACGGCGCGCGATGGGCGAGCAGGTAGCGGCCGGCGCGGTCCCACACGGTCTTGTTGTAGTAGCCGAAGAAATAATTGGCGGCCCCGCGCGCGTCGAGGCGCCGGCATGGACAGGGCGTCTCGACTATCGGCAGCGACTGCACGGAAACAGCGGGCGAGGGCATCGGGGCATCTCTAGGGAAACACTGAACAAGTCCATCCGGTCACTACATCCGACCGGCGGGTGTTCCGCCACATTAGGTCAAACCAACCATACGATCAAATTCTTATTTTTATGCGTAGTATGCGAATTTGATATACATTGAAGCTTTTCGGCTGAACGGTCCTGGCGGCATTCCACGCATGACGCGAGCACTCAACTTCCAGCAGATCGCAGCTTTCCGGGCGGTCATGCAGACCCGCACCGCCACGCGCGCAGCGGCCATGCTCAACACCACTCAACCCTCGATCAGCAGGCGTATCGCGGAACTGCAATCCGCCGCGGGGTTGAGGTTGTTCGACCTGCACCACGGGCGCCTGCGCCCCACCCGCGAGGGTGAGCTGCTCTACCAGACGGTGCGGAAGCACTTCGACGGACTGGAGAAGATCGAGGCGGTCGCCGCGACCCTGCGCAAGTCCGGTACCGGCATGCTAAGGCTGGGCTGCACGCCAACATTGGCCATGGGGCTGCTGCCCCCCGTCATCAACGGTTTTCTGCGGCGGTTTCCACACACGAGCATCAACATTCAAACCCTGGGGACGCCACGGCTTGCCGACTACCTGCACCAGGACCTGCTCGACGTGGTCCTCACGACCGGCGTACTGGATCACAACGATTTCCACCCCGAGATCATTCGCAACGCCGGGGCGGTCTGTGTGCTGCCGCCCGGCCACCGGTTGGGTCGCAAGGCGGCGATCAACGTCAAAGACCTGCGCGGGGAACGCATCCTGACACTCAGCGACAGAGACGATCTGACGATCGAAATAAGAAAACAGTTCACGGCCCATGGCGTCACGGACGACTTCGCCATCGAAACATCATCATCAATCACTGTCTGCGCGCTGGTCGCGGCCGGCAACGGTATCGGCATCGTCAACCCGTACGTGGCCAGCACGTTCGCACACCAGCTGCTCGTGCGCGACATCCAGCCGCTCATCCCCGTCGACATCCAGATGGCGATGCCCACGCAGACCGCGCCATCGGTGCTCACGCGCCACTTCCTGACGGTGCTGACGGCGCACCTCGCCACCTTGTGAGCACTGTCGCGGACTCGCGAATGCGAACCACGGGTAAACTGGAACCACCTTCCCTGATGGCGCAACGGGCTTTGACCATGAATACCGATCTCGCGGCGAACACCGCAACACCTGACAGCAACGGCAAAAGTGTGGGTGCCGCGTATCTGCTCTGGCTGGTTCTCGGGTTCGCGGGCGGGCACCGCTTCTACGTGGGCAGGTTCGGTAGCGGCGTGGCCATGGCGGTCCTGGCATTCAACGGCGGAATGTGGGTGCTCGTCCGCGTCGGCCAAGTGATGCTGGCCGCTCTCGCCCTCTGGGTTCTGATCGACGCATTCCTGATTCCGGGCTGGGTACGCCGCGTGAACTCGAAGCACGCCACGCGAGAATGCGCTCGGTGACTTGAATCATCCGCCAAGGGTACCCGCGACCCGGCCCCGACACGGATGCGTCCGCCGGGGTGGCGGTCACTGGGCGGCGGGCACCAGACACACATCCGTATTCTCGCTGAGACCCGCGCGGTTCTTGGCGGTTTCCACGTTCATCGCGGTGGGCAGCGCAACGCCATTTTTCACCGCCAGAATCTCCGCCATGACGCTGACGGCGATTTCGGGCGGCGTCTTGCTGCCGATGAAAACGCCAATGGGGCCACGCAGGCGCGCCAGGCTCTCTTCCGTTTGATCGAAGTAATCGATCATCCGCTGCTTGCGCGCGTGATTGTTGCGCCGCGAACCGATGGCGCCCACGTAGAAAGCCGGGGTGTCCAGCGCCTCCAGCAGAGCCAGGTCGTCGAGCTTGGGGTCGTGCGTGAGGGCAACGACGCAAGTGCGCTGATCCACGCCGAAATCACGAACGGTATCGTCGGGCATGGTGGTCACGACCTTGGCCGCGGGCACACTCCAACTGCTGAAGTACGCCGCGCGCGGGTCGCAGATTGTCACGGCGAATCCACACGAAAGCGCCATGGTGGCGAGGTATTCGCTCAACTGGCCCGCCCCGATGATGAGCATGCGGTATGCCGGCCCCAAACACAGGGCCACGCTGTCGTCGGTGACCCGGAGAAGCGCCGGCACCCGCGTGCGCGACAGCGTTGCGCGCGCCGTATCGCGGCGCACGGTGCGCAGAACCAGCTCGCCGTGATCGAGACGATTCAACAAATCGCGCAGGTGCGCGGCATCGGGGTTGTACTCGACCAGGAGTTCTATAGTGCCGCCGCACGGCAGGCCAAAGCGGTGCGCCTCGTCGGCATTCAACCCATAGCGCAGCACCTGTGTGCGCCGCCAGGCGCGCCAGTTCTCGGCGGGGCGGTGCACCAGGCGGTCGAGGATATCATCTTCCAGGCACCCCCCCGACACCGAACCCACGACATTGCCATCCGCGCTCATGGCCATCAGCGACCCCAGCGGCCGCGGCGACGACCCCCAGGTTCGCGTCACGGTAACCAGAACGGCCGCCTTGCCCGCTTCGCGCCACGCACACAAGCCGCGCAGCACCAGCGCATCGATGTTCTCCACTATTGCTTGCTCCGCCCGCGCGACGCGTGACACCACGCGGCATGCAATGAACGAACGCGCCCGCACCGGGCGCACGATCAAGCGTCAAGCATAACGCGCGCTATCGAACGCCGCCAGCACAAGAATTTTGCATTAACACATTGCGCGCCGGCGACTACACTCTTGGTGTGCCATTTGACAGGTTCGCGCGCTTGAACCAACCCATCGGCACACCAGACTTCAGGCCGAGGCCCCAGGGCCAAGAAAACCATCGACACGCCAGCGGGACCACGACCACCATCGACGTCGACAAAAGGAGGAAGCAACCATGGAGAAACTCACGCTGAAAGTCAACGGCAAGACGCATCACGTGAACGTCGAGCACGATACCCCCCTGCTCTACGTTTTACGCGACGACATCGGCCTCAAGGGGCCGCGGTTCGGCTGCGGCCTGGGCCAGTGCGGCGCCTGTACGGTGATCATCGACGGCAAGGCGGTGCGCTCATGCATCACCTCGGTTTCCACCGTGGGTCGCAAAGCCGTCACGACGCTCGAAGGCCTGGGTTCCACACGGGCGCCACACAAGATTCAGCGCGCATTCATCGACGCACAGGCGGCACAGTGCGGCTACTGCATCAACGGCATGATCATGACCGCGAAGGCCTTCCTGGACCACAATCCGCACCCCAGCGAAGACGACGTGCGTCACGCGCTTGCACAAAACCTGTGCCGCTGCGGCACACACCCCCGTATCGTGGCCGCCGTCATGCGCGCGGCGCAGGAGGCCTGATCATGACGACTACCCTACATCTGTCGCGCCGGCAGCTTCTGAAAACGGGTGGCGCGCTGCTCGTGGGCTTTCCGCTGGGTGCCGCAGCGCCACTGGCACTGGCCGACAGCGCACACGCAGCAGGCGGACAGCCGAAGAATTTCAAGACGACGCAAGCCTGGCTGGCTATCGACGGCGATGGGCGCGTGACCGTCTATAGCG
Organism: Candidimonas sp.; assembly: GCA_004298545.1. GTDB lineage: Bacteria > Pseudomonadota > Gammaproteobacteria > Burkholderiales > Burkholderiaceae_B > SCQX01. The sequence goes on from SCQX01000221.1 coordinate 10,963, forward strand.
GCCACGTGGAATTGGGCACGGGAGTCGAGACGGCGCTGACGCAAATGTCGGCCGACGAACTCGACGTGCCGTTCAACGCGATACGCATCGTGCAGGGCGACACGTGGCTGACGCCAGACCAGGGGCCCACCTGGGGCAGCCTCACGGTGCAGGTCGCCGGCCAACAGATACGCAAGGCGGCGGCCTGCGCGCGGCGCGCGCTACTGGACGCCGCATCGCGCAAATTGGGCGCGCCGGCGACGTCGCTCGCGGTGGCCGATGGCGTCATCTCTCACGATGGCAAGCACATCGCCTACGGCCAACTCGCCCGCGGCGGGCGCGTGCTCGACGTGCCGTTCGACGACGCGGTGCCGCTGAAACAGGCGGGCGCGTTCAAAGTCGTCGGCAAACCGGTGGCGCGCGTCGACATCCCCGCGAAAGTGACGGGTGAATTCACCTATATGCAGGACTTCAGACTGCGCGGGATGCTGCACGGGCGCGTGATACGGCCGGCGGGCATGCAGGCCAGGCTGCTGTCGGTGGACGACAGCGCCGCACGCCGCATTCCTGGTTTCGTCAGAACGGTCGTCAAGGGCAACTTCGTCGGTGTCGTTGCGAAGACGGAGTGGAGCGCGATCCGCGCTATGGGGGCCGTCAAATGCAAATGGTCGGACTGGGCAGGACTGCCGGCCATGGACGACGTCTACGAGGCGGTGAAGCGCACGCCGGTCAAACAGACGCAAACGCCGAAAAAAGAAGGTGATGTGGATCATGCGCTTGCGGCGGCGGCGAAAACATTGCGGGCCACTTACGAATACCCGGTGCAGACGCACGGTTCGATTGGCCCGTCGTGCTCGGTGGCGGATGTCAGGCGAGGCTACGCGACGATTTGGTCGGCGTCGCAAAGCACGCACTGGACGCAGCGCCAGATCGCGGCGATGCTGGGCATGAAGCCGGAGCAGGTACGCATCTTCTATCTCGAAGGGGCTGGCTGCTATGGGCGCAACGGCCACGAGGACGCAACCGCCGACGCCGTCCTGCTGTCGCAGGCCATTGGCCGGCCGGTGCGCGTGCAGTGGATGCGCGCCGACGAACATGGCTGGGATCCCAAGGCGCCTCCGTACGTCGCCGACCTGCGGGGCGGTCTTGACGAACACGGCAATGTCGTCGCCTGGGATTTCGTCACGTGGCTGCCGTACAGCGTTGGGATGACCGACGTTCCCCTCCTTGCGCGCAGCCTGGAAGACGGTGACGCGGGGGTGCAGAAAGTGGGCAACATGATGCCGGGCAATATGCAGAGCGATGCCTTCCCGCCGTACGCCGTCCCCAACGTCCTGTCTACCATCCAGCGGGTCGAGACGACGCCATTTCGGCCGTCGTGGCTGCGCGGCCCCGGGCGCATGCAAAACACCTACGCCAACGAATGCTTCATGGATGAACTGGCGGCAAGCGCCCACGCGGATCCCGTTGCCTTTCGGCTCAAGCACCTGAAGGACGAACGCGGCGCCGCCTGCATCGACGCGTGCGCAAAAAAAGCGGGCTGGGATGCGCGCCCGTCGCCACGCCAAAACATCAGTGGAGACAAGGTGACGGGGCGCGGCTTCACCTACGTCTTCTACGACAACAAGCGCACCTACGTATCGGCCGTGTGCGACGTGGAGGTCGACCGCGCCAGCGGCCACGTGCGCGCGACGCGGTTCGTGATCGCGCACGACTGCGGCCTGATCATCAACCCCGACGGGCTGAAGGCCCAGATCGAAGGCAGCGTCGTGCAAACCCTGTCGCGCACCCTGCTGGAAGAAGTGAAATGGAATGCTTCCCACGTCACGAGCCTGGATTGGGAAAGCTATCCGATCCTCACTTTTCCCGAAGTACCGAAGATCGAAATCGTGCTGATCGACCGCCCCGACCAGCCGGCATGGGGCGCTGGCGAGCCAACGTGCGCGGTGATTCCGTCCGCGTTGGCCAACGCCATCTTCGACGCGACGGGCGTGCGCCTGCGCCGGGCGCCATTCACGCCACAGCGGGTGAAACAGGCGCTGAACGCGTGAGATCGCTGGGGGCGATTCCCTAAGCGCGGCGAGCCGCCACACCTGTGGCTCGCCGCGCCGCGTTCCAAACCCTGCACGCCGCGGCGAGCCCAAAGCCCAGTCCCACGCGGGGCACGCGCAGTTCAGGGGACTGCTCCCGCATCACCGGATTCCTTTATATCTAAAACGCCAATATATTAATTATCAAATAATATTTGATAATGTTGATAAGGCTGAGACAATAGTGTTTTCCACGTTCAGTCTCATCCGCGCCATTTCGTTTCGCACACGCTGCTTTGCGCTCACCGCGTTCCGCTTCCTCCACTTTTCGTTCCCTGTCTTCCACCGGTATCTTCATGAAATCGTTATTCCCCACCCTCCTCGGCGTGCTCGCGGCGGGCATATCGCTGTCCGCCTGGGCCGCCCAGCCCCTGGTCACGCCCGCTGAACTCAACGCCATCGATCACGACGCCAACGTGCGCGTCATCGACATCCGTCCGGCAAACGAGTATGCCGCCGGACACATACCGGGCGCGGTGTCGGCACCCTATCCACAATGGCGCGGCCCGGCGAACGATCCCGGCAAACTGCCCCCCGAAGACAAGCTGACGGCGCTCGTGCGCAACCTCGGGCTGAACGCCGATACGCACGCCATCGTCGTGTCGTCCGGCGCCAACTCCACCGATTTCGGCGGTTCGGCGCGCGTCTATTGGACGCTCAAGTATCTTGGCCTCACAGACCTGTCCGTGCTCAACGGCGGGCTGAAAGCCTGGACCGATGCCAAACTGCCACAAGATCGCATCGTGCCGACCGTGGCACCGACGCAGTATGTCGTGCGGCTCGATCGCAGCCTCATCGCGACGACCCGGGACGTGGCCGCCCAGGTGGGCAACGCGCAGACTCGCCTGATCGACGCGCGCCCCCGCCCGTTCTATCTCGGCAACGTCAAGGCGCCAACCGCGCTGGTGCCGGGAACCATAAAGGGCGCCATCAATCTCGAAAACGGCAAGTGGTTCCTGCCGGGTACCGCCATTTTCGTGTCACCTGAAAAAGCGCGCGAAATCGCCAGCCGCGAACTGTCGCAGCCAAGGCAAGAGACTATTTCGTTCTGCAATACGGGGCATTGGGCGGCCACCGACTGGTTCGCGTTGTCCGAAGTCGTCGGCATCAAGAACGTGCGGCTCTACCCCGCCTCGCTGGCCGAATGGACACATGACCCGAAGCTGCCCATGGAGAACGTGCCGGGTCGCGGCAAACAGATTCTGATGAAACTCAAGAGCGCGCTGAGCTGAACGGCATGGCAACCGCCACGGCGATAACGACCGGCGACGAGGCGCAGGCGCGACGCTCGGCCAGCGGACGCGGCGGTTGGCTCCGCCGCGCGGCGGCGACGCTGGCCATCATCGCCTTCCTGGCGATGCTGGTCTGGTTCGTGGCGCTGCGGCAGGCCTTGTTGTTTCTGGTCGGGTTGGGCATGGGCATCACCCTGGCGGGCGCGCGCTTCGGCTTCACGACCGGCTGGCGAAACTTCATCGAGCGGCGCGATCCAAGCGGCATCCTGGCGCAGTTGCTGCTGCTGGCACTGGCCGCCGCGATCTGCATCCCCATGCTGGCGGCGCAGCCCACCGACCTGCGTGCGGCACTTGGGCCACCAAGCATCAGCCTGCTGATCGGCGCATTCGTTTTCGGCACCTGCATGCAAGTCGCCGACGGCTGCGGCTCGGGAACGCTGTACAAGGCGGGTCTGGGAATTCCGTTGAACACCATCATTCTTCCGGTGTTCGCGGTTGGCAGTTTTCTGGGATCGGCCACGTTGGAACGCTGGCTGGCCCTTGGCGCCACGCAACCTTTCGGCCTGGTCACCCACCTGGGAGGCCCATCCGCATTGGGAGTCACGCTGGCCGGTCTCGCGCTGACGGCGCTGTGGGTGCTGCGCCGCGCGGACCCTGCGGCGCGCCGCATCAACCGCAAACTCATGCTGGGCGCCGTGATACTGGCATTGCTCGCGGCACTGAACCTCGCCATTGCCGGACAACCCTGGGGTATTGTGTACGGCTTCGGTCTCTGGGCGGCAAAAGCCGCGGCCGCCGCGGGCCTGTTCGACCCCACCACCAACGCTTTCTGGAGCGAGGCGGTGAACGCCGGCACGCTGCATCAGTCCATATTCCTGGACGTCACTTCGATCACTGACATCGGCATACTGGCTGGCGCGTTGTGGATCGCCGTCGGCAAGCCGCGCTCGACAGCGCGACCGCTGACAGGAACGCAATGGCTGGTGAGCGTCGTTGCCGGATTCCTGCTGGGCTACAGTTCACGCCTGGCGTTCGGCTGCAATATCGGCGCAATGGTGAGCGGCATCTCGACTGGAAGCGTGCACGGATGGATCTGGGTCGCCATGGCGTACCCGGGGTCGTTGCTTGGCGTGCGCATCCGCCGCCACTTCGGGCTTTGACCGCAGGGCGTACCCATGAAGCAGCCGCTGCTCACCACACTGTTCTGGATTACCCTGGTGGCATTTTTTGCGTGGGACTGGGCCTACAGCGCCCCAGTGGACTTGCGCAGCGAACCGCCCATCATCGCGCTGGGGTCGGGGCAGGCGCCGACCGGCGGGCACTGCGCCTCGACATTCTGAGCGGGACGCGCTCCGCGACGGCCGGCGCCGTCCACCCCAACGACATCCCCCGCGCGACGGCCAGTGTGGCACAATGCGCGGAAAGGCGGGCCCGAAACAAGCCGACAGCACATGCGCAACAAGAGCGACATCCAGTACCACACTTTCTTACTGCTACTGATCATCGTCACCGCGGCGTTCGCCTGGCTACTGCGGCCGTACTACGGCGCGTTGTTCTGGGGCGCGGCGCTGGCGATCATCTTCATGCCCGTACACCGCCGTATTCTGCGCCGGCTGGGCCAGCGCCCGAATCTATCGGCGCTGGCATCCGTCGCGCTGTGCATACTGATCGTGATCATTCCGCTCATCCTCATCACCGGCGCGCTGGTGCAAGAGGGGGCGGTTCTGTATCACCAGCTTTCGTCGGGACTGGTCAATCCCGGTCAATACTTCGAGCAGGCATTGCGGGCACTGCCCGCATGGGTGCGCGACGAACTCGCACACTTCGGCATCGGCGACATGGAAAGCCTGAAGGTCACCCTGTCGAGCGGCGCGGTTCGGGCCAGCAAATTCCTCGCCACGCAGGCATTCAACATCGGACAAAACACGTTCGAGTTCGTGGTCGGCCTGGCCGTGATGCTGTATTTGCTGTTTTTCCTGCTGCGCGACGGGCAGGATTTGGGTCGGCATCTGGAACAACTGATACCACTGAGCGACGAACACAAGTCCCAGCTTTTCCGTAAATTCGCCACTGTGGTACGGGCGACGGTGAAAGGCAACCTCGTCGTGGCCGCCACCCAAGGCCTACTGGGCGGCATCATTTTCTGGTTGCTGGGAATCGATGGGGCCCTGCTGTGGGGGGTGCTGATGGGTTTCTTGTCGCTGCTGCCAGCGGTGGGCGCGGCAATCGTGTGGGTTCCATTTGCCGCCTTTTTCCTGCTGACGGGCGCGATTTGGAAAGGCACGATTCTGGTCCTGTTCTGCGTTCTGGTCATCGGACTGGTGGACAACCTGATGCGCCCGCTGCTGGTCGGCAAAGATACCAAGATGCCCGACTATGTTATCCTTATTTCGACCCTTGGCGGGTTGACGCTGTTTGGGCTGAACGGGTTCGTGATCGGGCCGCTGATTGCGGCGCTTTTCATGGTTTGCTGGGATCTTCTCCCCTCAGCCATCAAAATGTCCGGCGACCAGTGAGACACTGGGTCGCATCTGGCGCGCCACGCCGCCAGCTTTCAACTCATTTTACGGACGCCCGCCATGAATGCCCCTGCTGATTCCATTACCACACAGCCACAGACCCAATCAGAGGGCCATCCGCCGGCGCCGCACGACGTCGTGCCCGCCTACTACCGCAACATGATCGAACAGGCGGGCGACGCCATGATCTTCATCGATCGCGCGGGCGCCATCCAGGTGTGGAATCGCGGTGCCGAAAAGATCCTTGGCTACACCACCAGCGAAGCGCGGCACATGAGCCTCGACCGCATCATCCCCGAGAACCTGCGCCAGCCCCACTGGGACGGGTTCAACCGGGCGGTGGCAAACGGCCACACCAAGCATGGAGACCGCGTACTCACCACCAAGGCAATCCACAAGGACGGCCACAAGATCTACATGGATCTGCACTTCTGCATCATCAAGGACGACGCCGGTACCGTCGTCGGCGCCTTGTCCATCGGACGCGACTGCACCGAACGCTATCTCGCGGAAAAAGCCGCGCGCAAAGCGGCGCAACAACAACAGGGCTGAGCGGCTTCGACCAGCGACCCCGGAGCCGCCAACGCTTCGCGCCGCGCGCAGTGTTCAGCGCCCCGGTGGCGGCGTATTCGTGTCGGCGCCGGGGCGCCCGCTCGGGTCGGTGCCGAACACCCGATCCCAGAAGGTTGTGGTGACGCCGTACCAGCCTTGCACGCCTTTCATGTGATGACGCGCATGGGCAACTTTCAGCTCGTACAGCCAGGTTCCGCGCGCGGCGCGCCAGTGATGCGCGGCGTGGTGCACGACGACGTACAACAGATACCCCGAAACCAGTCCCAGTGTTGCCGCCAGCGACAGCCAGCGACCGAGGGTGAACGAAAGTGGCACGAACACGAGCACTACGAACAGTGTCAAGCTTGCCAGTGTGGAGGTGCCGATCAACGCGAACGGCCGCTGGTGGTGTTCTTCATGCCAGCGCTTGAAGGGCTGCACGCCATGCAGCACGTAGCGGTGCAAGATGTACTCGACCAGGGTCCAGACGGCAAACCCCACCACCGCCGCGGACAACAACAGGAACCAATCGACCCCCGTTGTCTTCACAAACAGTACGACGACTCCGCCGACGATGACGACGGGATAGAGCACAAAATCCGCGAAATACGACACCGGATGGTGTTCGAGCGTGAATATCTTCATGATAGCCCCGAAACCAAACATCGCGCACCGGTTCGGGGCTGGTCAAGTTGCCAGAACCCTTTGGCGCGACGCCTAGCGCTCCACCCACCCCTACTTTGCAACTTGCGCGTATTGACAATCATACCTACCTTTCGCCAATACTCAATAGACAACGCACCGGCAGTACGAGTTCCCGCAAGGCGCGCGAAAATGGCTTCGCCGCTGGCCCTGGGCCACCGAAGCCGTTGTGTATAATCATTAGCTTCGCTAAATGCGGCGCGTCCCTGTTTCGCGGGTGCGCACCGCATGTGGCATCCGCGGTGGCACCCGCGGTGGCATCCGCGTGGGACGCTGCTGGGCGGTGCTCGGAAGCCGCGGCCCGTGCTTTGAAGCGCGGCGCGTTGACGCCGGTGTAGCTCAGTTGGTAGAGCAGCTCATTCGTAATGAGAAGGTCGAGGGTTCGACTCCTTTCACCGGCACCAAACACCAAGCATTTGCGCGGCTTCCCCGCTATTTTTGGGCACTTTGCGGAGTGCACCTTGCCAGATGCACCGCGCGAATCTCTTCACAATGAACCGTTCGACACGCGGCTGGATCAACGGGGCAATCGGCGTCGCAATCTTCAGCGGCTCCCTGCCGGCCACCCGGCTGGCGGTGCTCGATCTCGCCCCCTTGTTCGTGACGGCGGCGCGCGCCGCAGTGGCGGGCCTGCTGGCGCTGATCGCGCTGGCGCTCACACGCGGCGCACGGCCGACACGCGCTGAACTGAGTACGTTGACGCTGGTGGCCCTTGGCGTGGTGGTGGGGTTTCCACTGTGCTCGGCAATAGCGCTACGCACCATCACGTCCGCCCATTCGCTGGTGTTCGTCGGGTTGCTGCCTCTGGCAACCGCCATCTTTGGCGCCTGGCTGGGCGCGGAGCGACCATCGCGCGCCTTCTGGGTGTTCGCGGTGCTGGGCGCGGCGTCGGTCGCAGGATTCGCCATCAGCCAAGACGCATCGGGGTCGCTCGGCGCCGACATGCTGATGGTGGTGGCCATCGTCACGTGCGGCTACGGCTACGCCGAGGGCGGGCGCCTGGCACGGCGCCTTGGCGGCTGGCGCGTCATCTGCTGGGTGCTCATCCTGTCGCTGCCGGCAAGCCTGCCGCTTGCCATCCTGCTGCGGCCTGCAAGCATTGCGGGCGTCGGCTGGCAGGCCTGGGCCGGCCTGGGCTACATTGCCGTGTTCAGCATGTTCGTGGGGTTCGTGTTCTGGTATCGCGGGCTGGCCATGGGCAGCATCGCGGGGGTGAGTCAGTTGCAGTTGCTGCAACCCTTCATCGGCTTGCTGCTGGCCGCGTGGCTGCTGCGCGAGCCCGTCACGACGACGATGCTGGCGGTCAGCGCGTTCGTCCTCGTGTGCGTGGTTGGCGCGAAAAAATATGCAACCATCCCGCCTGCGACCATGCCCGACGCCGCGCGCTGAAAGCCCGAGAGCGCCAGATCGGCGCAGCGCGACAACGCGCGCAAATCCCGTGGCGCCAGACCGACGAACGAGACGCCGATATTGATCGTGAGTCGTATCGGCCCATCGTCACACCGCGGCGCGCAACGCGCCATGTTCACCAAACAGGCGGCCGTCAGGGCGGCGGGCGAGATTCAGGCTGGTGTAAGAGCTGTAACTCTAAGATAAGACCGGTGGAGCCTGACCGTGAGGAGGGCGGCTTCGCACAAATCGGAGACAATCACTATGTTGCGAATAATCTTTTCCTACCTGCTCGCAGGCCTGCTGTTCCTTTTTTCCGCCGTGGCAGGCGCGACCCCCAACGAGATCAAGATCGGCACCCTGTATGCATCGTCCGGGCCATTCGCGGCCATTTCCATGCCGGTCTACCTGGGCCTGAAAATCTGGGTGAGTCAGGAAAATGCCGCGGGCGGCGTCATGGTCAAGCCGTACGGCAAGCGCATTCCCATCAAGCTCATCGCCTATGACGACCAAAGCAACACGGCAACGGCGGCCACGCTCTACAACCAGCTCATCACCCAGGACAAGGTTGACCTGCTGATCTCGGACAGCGGTTCCGTGCTGACGGCCATGGCCATTCCGCTTGCCAAAGAACACAAGATGCTGCTGTTTGACACCACGGGGACCGGTGGCACGTTCTTCACGGGGGACAACCAGTACATCGTCCTGATGTCGGATCCGGTGTCCACCGTATGGCCCAAGTACGTGGGCCAGTTCCTGACGAAAGAAGGTCCGCGGCTGGGCATCAAACGCGTCGCCATTCTGTACGCGACCAACGATTACACCAGCACTCAGGCGAACACCGTCCGCAGCATGATCAAGGACTCCAAGGCGCCGCTCACCATTGTCTACGATAAAGGCGTACCCACCAGCACCTCGAATTACACCGTGCTCATCAATGGCATGCGGGCGACCCAGCCCGATGCCGTCGTGCAAATGGGCTACCCCGACAATGATGTCGCGTTCTTGCGCGATCTGCACGAATCGGGCACCCACTTCAAGTGGGTTTTCGACATTTACCCCGGCCTGGAAACCGACCACCTGCTCAAGACGGCGGGCGTCGACGCCATGAAATACGTCTACAGCTATGTCACTTCCTCGGCCTATCAGTACAAAGCGGAATCAGGCATGTCGCTGCCCGAATTCCACGCGGCCTGGGATAAGGCGTATCCCAACAGCAAGGTGGCCTTCGGCTTCAATTCAGTGGCCGGCTACACCACCGGGCTGATACTCCAGAACACACTGGCGGCCACCAAGAGCATGAAGCAGCTCGATTTGCGCGAGGCGGTGTTCAGCCTGTCGGGCAAGCTCAAGACGCTGGACGGCACGTTCGAACTGAACGAGCATGGCGCGCAGATCGGTGAAATCACCCCGCTGGGGCAGCTGGTGCCCGATGGCAAAGGCGGGCTAAAGTTCAACATTGTCTATCCGTCCAACTTAGCCAACGCGAAGCCGGTCTACCCATCACCGGCGAACTGACCACCCGCGCGCCAGGGCCCACATGCTCGAGTACTCGCTGCTTGCCGGGCTGTTGTTCGGCCTGTACTTCAGCCTGGTGGGCCTTGGGCTGAACCTGGTGTTCGGCGTGATGCGGATCGTGAATCTGGCGCACGGCGATTTTGTGATGCTGGGCGCGCTGGCGGCCAGCGGCGTCTACGCGGCCTACACGGTCAGTCCGATAGCGGCCGCCATCGCCTGCCTCGTCGTGTTTACCATCCTCGGTTTTCCGCTGTACTACCTGCTGGTACCACGCCTGCTGAAGTCGCCCGACCCCGAAACGCTGTCCATCATTCTCTTCTTCGGTCTATCTCAGTTCATCGAATCGGTCACGACCATCGTCGCGGGTCCGAACGAGCGCTCCATTCCGGGGCGCGCGCTCGGCGCGCATCCCATCGCCATTCTCGGACAAGTGTTCCCCGCGGCGTGGGTCAGCAGCGCCATCGCCAGCGCCATCGCGGTCGCATTCGTGTTCCTTTATCTTTACCGCACGCGAATCGGACGCCTGACTCGCGCCGTGATGTCGCAACGCGATGAGGCGCTCGCCACCGGCATCGACGTCGGCAGGGTCTCGGGGCTTGCCTTCGGCATCGGCCTGGGGCTGGCCGCGGTGGCGGGCGTTTTCGCACCATTCATGCTGGGTGGCATTGCGCCGGCCAGCGGCGTCGGCCTCACCATCCAGTCGTTCACCGTCATCATCATCGGCTCGCTGGGCAGCCCGCTGGGAACCGTCCTGGGCGGACTGATATACGGGGTTTCCCTCTCACTCATGCAGAGTTACTTCAGCTCGTGGGCGGGCCTGCTGCCCTATCTGCTGCTGATCGTCATCTTGCTGATTCGCCCCAACGGGCTGCTTGGACACCGGGTGCGCTATGCCTAGGACCCCACCGGTCACGCCGCCGATGTCCAGTCGGGGCACGTCCAGGTCACTGCGCAACGGCGCCCTCGTTCTGATTCCGCTGGTGCTGGTCGCCGCAATGGCGCCGCGCTTCTACAGCAACCAGCTGCTCCTGTTCAATTTCATCGTCTTCATCACGCTCGCCCAGGGTGTCAACATCATCTATGGATTCGCGGGATACCTGCCCTTCGGCTATGTCGGCTTTTTCGGAGCGGGTGCATACGGCTTCGCCTTGGCCGTCATGCATCTGCATGCGGATCCCGCAATCGCCATGCTTGCCGGCGCGCTGATCGCGGTACTTTTCGGACTGGTGCTGATACCACTGCTCCGCCTCTCGGGCCCGTACTTCGCGATCGCCAACCTTGCCGCCGCGCTGGCCATCGCGGAGATCGTCTCCAACCCGGCCCTCGAGGCGATCACCCGCGGGCCCTACGGCGTCTCGCTGTCGAACGTCTTCGCCCCCGCCGCCAGCTACGCCACCGCCGTTGCCATACTCGCGCTGTCGACCCTCTGTGTTCTGTATCTGCGCTATTCGCGCTTCGGACTGGCGCTGCAGGCGGTGCGCGACGACCCGATCAGCGCGGCCATGGCGGGCATCAACGTCGTACGCGCGCGCACCATTGCCTGGTTATTGTCTGCCTTGTTCGCCGGACTGATCGGCGCCAACTTCGCGTGGTACGTTTCGGTGTTCTATCCCGACAACGTGTTCAGCCCCGACTTCAGCATCTTCGCTCTCGTCTTCGCGCTCTTCGGCGGTGTCGCCACCGTACTCGGTCCGATTCTCGGCGTCGTCCTGCTCTACGGGCTCTACAACTACATCGGCATCACCACACCGCAATACTTCCAGCTGATCTACGGACTGCTCATCATGGCGCTGGTGCTGTTCCTGCCCAACGGTCTGGCCTCGCTCCTGCGCAGATGGGGGATCCACATTGTTTGAGCCGGTAGACATCCCGCGGGATGCGAAACCCATCCTGACCGTCAGCGGCCTGATGAAGAAGTTCGGCAGCCTGCAGGCGCTCGGCGGCGTGAGCTTCGATGTGCGTCGCGGCGAGGTTCTCGGCCTGGTCGGCCCCAATGGCTCGGGGAAGACGACCTGCATCAACGTCATGACCGGGTTGTACCGCCCCGACGGCGGCACGATCGACTACGCAGGGCGATCCGTCGGCGGCATGCCATCGCACAAACTCGTTCACCTGGGAATAAATCGCAGCTTCCAGATCCCGAAGCCGTTCAAATCCATGACGGTGCGCCAGAACATCGAGACAGCCGCGCAATACGGCGGCAATCCGCGCGGTCGAAGCGGCGTCCGGCCACTCATGGAATTTCTCGAGCTGGACGGGGCGGCCGAACGGTCGGCAAGCGAGCTCACCAGCGCTCAGCAGAAAATGCTGGACGTGGCCAGGGCGCTGGCCACAGACCCGAAAGTGCTGTGCGTGGACGAACTGGGGGCGGGCCTCAATCCGGCCGAGCTCGCGCACGTGGCGTCCCTTCTGCGACAGCTGGCGCGCGCGGGTATCGCCCTGCTGGTGGTCGAGCATCTGATGGACTTCGTCGACCAGGTCACCGACCGCCTGGTCGTGCTGAGCGCGGGTAAAAACATTTTCTCCGGTTCCCTGTCGCAGGCGGCGCGCGACCCGCAAGTCGTCGAGGTGTTTCTGGGAGCGCCCGATGAGCGCTGATTTGCTGCTTGCAAGAGACATCGAGACCGGTTACGGCAAGATCCAGGCACTGTGGGGGCTGTCGCTGTCGGTGCGCAGCGGAGAAACTGTGGTGCTGATCGGCCCCAACGGCGCCGGCAAGACCACGCTCATCAAGACCCTGATGGGTCTCCTGCGGCTGTGGCGCGGAGAGGTGACGTTCGCCGACAAATCCATCACGCATGAACGGGCGGACCGGCGCGTTCGCGCCGGCATGGCCTACATGTCGGAAATCGGCTGTTTCCCAGACCTGACGGTACAGGACAATCTGCTCATCGGTGCTCAATTCCTGTCGCGATCGGAAGCCAAACGCCACCTCGCAGCCCTGTATGCGCGCTTTCCGACACTCGAGCAGAAACGCAAAGCGCTGGGTGGCAGTCTGTCGGGCGGGCAACGCAAGATTCTGGGTGTCGCCAAGGCACTTGCCGGCAAACCGCGGCTGCTGGTGATGGACGAACCATCGGCCGGCCTGTCACCGCTGTTCGTGAAAGAAGTCATCCAGGCGCTCAGGCAGTTCCACGATACCGGCCTGTCGCTGTTCATCGCCGAGCAGAATGTGAAATTCCTCGACATTGCCGATCGCGTCTACACCCTGGAAGGCGGGCGTGTCGGCTTCGCCGGGACGGTGGCGCAGTTGCACGCCAACGCAGCGCTGGAGCGCACATACTTCGGTTTGCGCCGCAACGTCGCCGACGCGTAAGTGCGGGGCAGCCGGCGCCCGGCCCCCAGACGGCAACTTCAAGTACCTGCTGTGCCTTTGGATACCCACGGCGAAAACCCCGCAGCGTCGAGTTCCGCCAACACTTGAACGAAAACATCTTAGGGTAAACACCGACTCGTCATTCGGGTTTTCACTTCTCTTTGCTCCCTTATTTTGACAAAGTCATTGCATGCAAAATTAGATTTTTCTTGCAGCACATAAATAGATCAAACAATTGCCACTCAGGCGATTGCCCCATCATCGTTTCATCTCCCGAGTCGTTCGCGTACGCACCAGGCCATATGGGCACGTGCCAGCGAGAATTTCCCGAACGATGCCGCGGCATCGAGGAATTCGTACCCGCGGCGGTATCCGAGGATCGGCGGGCGGCGGCGAATGGGTGGCCATCGGCTCCATCATCAACGAGGCGGCGGGCAACCTGGGCGTCCCGTACGGCAAAGCGCTGATTGCCTACGGCGCGGGAGACGCCTGGACCAACCTGC
>SCQX01000024.1 GCA_004298545.1 Candidimonas sp.
CGGGCGTTGTTCCGCCCTGCCGGCCATCCCTCCAAGGAGCGCGCCAGCGACCCACCCGCCCATGAGGAACGCCGCTCCATGCGAGCACTGCTTTACGTGCTGCCATTATTGTTCCTGGCCGGCTGTGCCACGACGCCTCCCTCCGAACCCAACGATCTGTGCGCAATCTTTCGCCAAAAACCTGACTGGTATCAAGACGCCCTGCGCACGCAGGAACGATGGGGCGTGCCGCCTCAGGTGCCCATGGCCATCATGTATCAGGAGTCAAGCTTCCGCGCCAAGGCGCTGCCGCCGCGATACTACTTTCTGGGCTTCATTCCCTGGGGGCGCGTCAGTTCGGCGTACGGCTACGCGCAAGCCAAAGACGACACATGGGCCGACTACAAGCGCGACGCCGGCGGCTGGTTCTCGGGCCGCGCCGACTTCAGTAGCGCCATCGACTTCATGGGTTGGTACATCAGCAAGACGCAGCAGATCGACGGCGTGTCGAAGTGGGACGCCTACGGGCAGTACCTGGCTTACCACGAAGGGTGGACCGGTTACCGCCAGCGCACCTACGCCCGCAAACCGTGGCTGATGAACGTCGCGCGGCGAGTCCAGGCGCGCGCCGAACGCTTCGGCGCGCAGTATCGAAGCTGCGAACAGGACCTGAGCGGCGGCGGCGTGTTCGGCTAGGTGCACGACTTGGGGCGCTTCCTTCGACCAAGCCGCTCGAGTCTGACGCGCCCAACCGTCACTCGTGCCGAGGGGCGCTGCGCAGGCTGGCTTGTGACAGCGCGGCACCGGGCGCGACGTCCTCGGTGACCCACACATTGCCGCCAATAACCGCCCCCTTGCCCAGCGTCACGCGCCCGAGAATGGTGGCACCGGCGTAGATGACCACGTCGTCCTCGACAATGGGATGGCGCAGCAGGCCTTTCTTGAGATTGCCCTCGGCATCTTCGGGAAAATGCTTCGCGCCCAGTGTGACCGCCTGGTAGATGCGCACGCCATTCCCCAACCGCGCCGTTTCACCGATGACGACGCCGGTACCATGGTCGATGAAGCAGCTCGCGCCGATCTGCGCGCCTGGGTGAATGTCGATGCCGGTCTGGCTGTGCGCGATTTCCGTGACGATGCGCGGCAACAGGCGCAGGCCCGCCAGGTAAAGCAAATGGGCCAGACGATAATGAATGAGGGCGAGGATACCCGGATAGCACAACAACACTTCATCCACGCTGGTGGCCGCCGGATCGCCCTGATAGGCGGCCAATACATCCTGATCGAGCAGGCGGCGCACCCCGGGCAGCGCGGCCGCGAAACTGTCGACCGCGTCTCGCGCCCGACGTTCGATTGCGGCCGGGTCGGGCTCATCGTGGCGTGCCTGATAGCGCAGTTCGAGCTGAGCCTGTGTGAACAGGCTCTGAAGCGCGCAGTTCAACGTATACCCCACATACAGGTTCTCGCCGTCGTGCCGCAAATCTTCCGGGCCCAGCCGCATGGGGAACAGTGCGCCCTTTATCTGCTCGACAACGTGTCCCAGCACGGTGCGCGATGGAAACTCGCGCGCGTGCGGGGCACGCGGACGATGCTGGGAATCACGCCACGCGTCACGTAGGGAACCAAGTTCGTCGACGATGCCCCGTACATCGAAAACAGCCATGCGAGTACTCCCAGTTGCCTGCAAAACGCCATTTTATTACGGCCCGGCCGGTGGACCTGGAGTGTCCCGGCTCGCCAATCGACAACGGTGCGATCACGTGTAAAATTCGACAGTGATACGCACGGGCGAATGAGGTGTTCGCTCTGAGGCGTTCGTTCGCGACCGTCCGTTCAATCCCGTTACGCGCGGCCCCATTCGTCCGATCCCGCTCGTCCACTCTATTGTGATATTCCGCCGTCTATGATCAAGTGGGCCCTGATCGCGCTCTGGGTTGCGTCGATCACCTATGTATACTTCCGCGGCCGGGTCCGGCTCAGCTTCCTAAGAACGGTGCTCGACCACTCGGCCGTGCTCGCGCCGGTCAATGTGTTCATGTACCTGTTCTCGGCGGTTCCCGCGCGGCCTTATATTCCGGCCAGCTACATGGCGGGCATGCGCACGATCGACGAGAACTGGGAAACCATCCGCGATGAAGCGCTGCGGCTGTACGACGCTCAGCAGATCCGCCCGGCGGAAAAAAACGACGACGCGGCATTCAATTCGTTCTTCAAGGCCGGCTGGAAGCGGTTCTACCTGAAGTGGTACGAAGCCGAACACCCGTCGGCCGCACAGCTGTGCCCCAGAACCGTGGCAATTTTGCGTGACATTCCTCAGGTGAAGGCGGCGATGTTCGCCGTGCTGCCGTCGGGCGGCAAGCTCAACCGGCACCGCGACCCCTATGCGGGGTCACTGCGCTACCACCTGGGGTTGTCCACGCCGAATGACGATCGATGCTTCATAGAAGTCGACGGCGAACGCTACAGCTGGCGCGATGGCCAAAGCGTCGTCTTCGACGAAACCTACATACACTGGGTCGAAAACACCAGCGGCAAGACGCGCATCATTCTTTTCTGCGATCTTGAACGACCGCTGAAATACGCCTGGGCGGCACGCTTCAATCGCTGGTTCTCGCGCGTTTTCCTGACGCTGGCCAGTTCTCCCAACCAGGACGGCGACCAAACCGGCGTCATCAACCACATTTTTTTCCTCGTCTGGAAAGCCGGACAATACCGGCGCCGCTTCAAACGCTGGAATCGCCCGCTTTACGAATTCACCCGGGCTGTGCTGGCAATCGGTGTGATCGCCCTGCTCATCTATAGCTAAGGGCTCTGCCGTTCAAAGGGTTCCTCGTCCAAGAAGCTCCTCGTCCAAGGGACCAGTCGCTCCAGGGACACTCCGTTCAACGGACGCCCTCGCCTGATGGCCGCTCCGTCCAAGGCCGCCATCGACAGTTCACCGAGCCGCCGCATTCCGCAGCCGGCATACCAGGCTCGCGTCACTCGCGCGGCGTTTTCCGCAATCTTCCGTCGTTCCCCCACAAAAGATTCGCATAGCGATGTCTCCAGGGCGCAACGGTTGGGCGTGAAGATTGCTGATTTTCACGCAATGCGGGTTCTCACTACGTTCAATCGCGTCGCTTCTCAGGTATTATTCAACTGTCATTCAGTTATTTTTCAACTTTTCTTCAGTTGTTCGTCAGGCACCGTACGTCAAGGGGTGTGTATCAACCACCGTACGTCGACCGCCACGGTATCCGCGCAACGCATTCAAGAGTTTTAGTGGGGAGAGGATGAACGCATGGCCCTCAGGGTCATGCGTTCGATTTCTTTGCGCGCAGCCGCCACATTTCGACAGACATCCGCACACGCCGACATAAAGCGGTAACAGAATACGGCCGCGCACCGGTACGTTGTTTCAACGGAATACGATGCCCCCGCAAAGGCTTGCACTTCACACCCGGCCCTCATACGCTGGTGCCCGGCAAGCATTTCCTCGGAGGGCCGCACCATGAAACTACGATACGTCACGCAACTCGCCGCCAGCGGCATCTTGGCGCTGGCACTGTGTGCCAGCGCCGCCGCGTCCGATCGCCGCACCGCCAATACCGTGATCGGCGCGGGGCTGGGCGCGGTCGCCGGCGCCGTGCTGTCGAATGGCGATCCCATGCTGACGATAGGCGGTGCGGCGGCCGGTGGCCTGCTCGGCAACGTACTGACCGAAGACCGCGGTCACCGGCACGGCCACGCGTATCGCGATAGCCACTATCGACCCGCGCACCAGCGAGTGGACGCGCGCTACCGTCGCGGCGGCCGCGGCTACCCGGGCAACCGCAGGTTCCGCCACCGCTGACCCCGGAGCGCCATCCGATGGCTATAATCTTTTCAACGCTCTCCAGGTACCCGTAGCAAAACGGCAACAGGTTTTCGTTCGCCGGGCCGCGGAAACGCCAACCAACGACCAGGCCGACGACCGTGACAGACATCCATCCACAGCAGCCTCTTGAAACACAACCGCGCTACGCCCAGCACGGCCACTATCCGCGCGCCACGACGGTGGATGACTTCCGCCGTCATCTCGCCGCCGTTCATGCGCGCATCGAAGCGGCATGCAAGCGCGTTGGACGGAACCCGGGCGGCGTTCGCCTGCTGCCGGTGAGCAAGACTGTTGACGAGGCGCGCATTCGCCTGTCGTATGCCGCCGGCTGCCATATGCTCGGTGAAAACAAAGTGCAAGAGGCCCATCGCAAGTGGGATGCCATGCGCGACCTCGCCGACCTGCGCTGGTCGGTGATCGGGCACCTGCAAACCAACAAAGCAAAGCTGGTGGCACAGTTCGCGTCCGAATTCCAGGCGCTCGACAGCTCGCACGTGGCCGAGGCACTCGACCGCAGGCTGCAGGCGGAAGGCCGCTCGCTCGACGTTTTCGTGCAGGTCAACACGTCCAACGAGGCGGCGAAGTCCGGTCTACCTCCGGAAGCAGTGGGCGATTTCCTGCGAACGCTGTCGGCCTACTCGGCGCTGCATGTGCGCGGGCTGATGACGCTGGCGCTTTTCTCAGCCGAGGGCGACCGGGTACGCCGCTGCTTCACCACGCTGCGCACGCTGCGCGACAGACTGCGCAACGATGCGCCCAGTGGAATCGCCCTCGATGAGCTGTCAATGGGCATGTCGGGCGACTTCGAAATCGCCATCGAAGAAGGCGCCACGGTGGTGCGCGTGGGCCAGGCCATTTATGGTGCACGCGCCACGCCCGACAGCGACTACTGGCCGGCTGACGGCCAGGCCGTACCAAACGGTTGATACCTGGCGTCCCGGGCCGAAAGGTCGCGAAAGAAGGCAAGCGCCTGAAATCAGTGTCGCGCAGGATGCGGGGTACAGCCAAGGCGCTCGCTCTGGCGGACATTCGTCCATGCGGTGCGGCGCGCAAGTTATCGTATGATTGACCGGGTATCGATCCGGCGCGCGCCCCACCCGCATCGCGTCATGCGGACGGGCGCCGGCGGCGTCTTCTCGAGGCCCGATGTCGCTCCTATCCATATTGCTCCTGCCATTTGCCGGCAGCCTGCTGGCCGCCGCGCTGCCATCGCACGCCCGTAATCACGCGGCGTGGCTGGCGGGGTCAATCGCCGTGGCCTGCACCGCGCTGGTGCTTGCGCAGTTTCCGGCAATCGCGGCGGGCGAAATCCAGCGCGCGACGGTCTCGTGGATTCCCTCGCTGGGACTCGACCTGACGCTGCGGATGGATGGCTACGCCTGGCTGTTCGCCCTGCTGGTCACGAGCATGGGCGCGCTCATCATCCTGTACGCGCGATATTACATGTCGCCAGAAGATCCGGTGCCGCGATTCTTTTCCTTCTTCCTGGCCTTCATGGGCGCGATGCTGGGCGTGGTGCTGTCGGGCAACATCATTCTGCTGGTCATGTTCTGGGAACTCACCAGTCTGTCGTCATTCATGCTCATCATCTACTGGCACCACAGGCTGGACGCGCGTCGCGGCGCGCGCATGGCGCTGACGATTACCGTGGCCGGCGGACTGTGCCTGCTTGCCGGCCTGCTGCTGCTCGGGCACGTCGCGGGCGGTTACGACCTGGACCGAATCCTCGCATCATCCGCGCAAGTGCGCGCCAGCGGCTGGTACCCCGCCATCGTGACCCTGATCGCGCTGGGGGCGTTGACCAAAAGCGCGCAGTTCCCCTTTCACGCCTGGCTGCCCAACGCCATGGCGGCACCCACGCCGGTGTCGGCCTATCTGCACTCCGCCACCATGGTGATGGCCGGCGTCTTCCTCCTGGCCCGGCTATGGCCGGTGCTGTCGGGTACCGACCTGTGGTTCTGGATCGTCGGCGGCGCCGGTCTGTGCTCGCTGGTACTGGGCGCATTCGCGGCCATGTTCCAGCAAGACATGAAAGGCATATTGGCCTACTCCACGATCAGCCACCTCGGACTGATCACCCTGCTGCTGGGTATGAACAGCCGGCTGGCTCTGGTTGCCGCCATCTTTCACATGATGAATCACGCAACCTTCAAAGCATCCCTGTTCATGGCCACCGGCATCGTCGATCACGAAACCGGCACCCGCGAACTCGGGCGCCTGTCGGGGCTGCGCCGGTCGATGCCGGTCACCGCGGCGCTGGCCATGGTTGCCGCCGCCGCCATGGCGGGCGTTCCCTTGCTGAACGGTTTCCTCTCCAAAGAAATGTTCTTCGCCGAGACCGTGTTCGTCGGCGGCCATTGGCTTGCGCGCATCGGCCTCCCGGCCGCCGCGGTCCTTGCCGGCACATTCAGCGTCGCCTACTCCCTGCGCTTCATCACCCATGTATTCTTCGGCGCCCCGGCACACGATCTTCCCCACACCCCGCATGATCCACCACGATGGATGCTGCTGCCCAGCGCGCTGCTCGTTCTGATCTGCCTGGTGGTCGGCATACTTCCCGGGATGACGCTGGGGCCGCTGCTTCACGCCGCCGCCACCGCCATCCTGGG
>SCQX01000222.1 GCA_004298545.1 Candidimonas sp.
CGCGGAAGGTCGATCTGGAGCGGGTGAAGGGAATCGAACCCTCGTCTTAAGCTTGGGAAGCTCGCGTTCTACCATTGAACCACACCCGCGCCGCCGCCCTGGCCAAGCCAAAGCGAAGTGGCACATTATAGCCGCGCCCGCCGCCCACGAACGCCGTCATGAAAGAACCACCGGCAATCACTACAATGGCAGCCATGACTCCGACGACCGATTCCAGCCTCGGCAACCCTGGCGCGCGAAGCGCCCCCGGGACACCCACTGCGGATGCCGCCGGCGCGGAACCGCCGCATCCCGACTACGGCCACGTTCGCAGCTACGTGCGTCGGCGCGGCCACATCACGCCGGCGCAGAAAACGGCGCTGGAACGTCTGATGCCGCGATGGGCCATTCCGTATCGGCCCGAGCCGCTGGACTTCGCCGCCACCTTCGGACGCCCCGCGGCCACCATACTGGAAATCGGCTTCGGCATGGGCGAGACCACCGCGCAAATCGCCACGGCCAGAGCCGACGAAAACTTTCTGGGCGTAGAGGTCTTCAACGCGGGCGTGGGCGCGCTGCTCAAACGCATCGAACTGGCGGGCATCACCAACATTCGCATCATTCAGCACGACGCCGTCGACGTGCTGCGCGATATGTTGCCGCCCGATTCACTGGCGGGCGTTCACATTTATTTCCCCGACCCGTGGCCGAAGGTGCGACACCACAAGCGCCGCCTGATCCAGGCACCCCTGGTGGCCTTGCTGGCGAGCCGCATCCGCCCGGGGGGCTACCTGCACTGCGCGACCGACTGGACGAACTACGCCGAGCAGATGCTTGCCGTGCTGAGCGCGGAACCGCTGCTGCGCAACACCTGTGACGGCTACGCGCCGCGGCCCGACTACCGCCCCCGCACCAAGTTCGAAACTCGCGGGCTGGAACTTGGCCACGCCGTGCACGACCTGATCTTCATGCGCATTCCCGCGGTACCCTGACCAACACAAGGACAACATCATGTACGCAGAGATCGAACCCTACCGCCACGGCATGCTGGATACCGGCGATGGCCACCAGGTGTATTGGGAGCTATGCGGAAACCCGGCTGGCAAGCCGGCCATGTTCCTGCACGGCGGCCCAGGCGGCGGTTGTTCCCCCACGCATCGGCGCCTGTTCAATCCGGAACGTTACAACGCCCTCTTGTTCGATCAGCGCGGCTGCGGGCGTTCGGCGCCGCACGCCAGCCTGGACCACAACACGACCTGGGATCTGGTCGCCGATATGGAACGGCTGCGAACCGAAGTACTGGAGGCCGAGCGGAGCCTGATATTCGGCGGGTCGTGGGGGTCGACACTGGCGCTCGCCTATGCGGAAAAACACCCACAGCGCGTCAGCGAAATGATCCTGCGCGGCATTTTCACGCTGCGGCGCGAGGAACTGCTGTGGTTCTATCAGGACGGCGCATCGTGGCTCTTTCCCGACCTGTGGGAACATTATCTCGCTCCCGTGCCGCCCGACGAACGCGGCGACATGATCGGCGCCTACCGCAAGCGGCTGGTATCGGACGACCGCAAGGTTCAGCTACGCGCGGCGCACGCGTGGAGTCAGTGGGAAAGCCGCACCATCACGCTGCTGCCCAGCACGGCGCACCAGCAGTCACTGGCGGGGGACGACTCGGCGCTGGCTTTCGCCCGTATAGAAAACCACTACTTCGTGCATCATGGCTTCATGGACGAAGGTCAGCTGCTGCGCGATGCGCACAAACTGCACGAAATCCCCGGCGTCATCGTGCAGGGCCGCTACGACGTCTGCACGCCGGCGCGAACCGCCTGGGCGCTGCATAAAGCTTGGCCGCGCGCGGAGTTCTATCTGGTCGACGACGCCGGCCATGCCTTCGACGAACCGGGCATCCTGACCGAACTGCTGGCCGCAACGGATAAGTTCAGCCGCTAGCGCTCCGCCGAATTCCGCCACTCCGACGAAGTACACTCATTGCTTGATGGCGTACAAATACAGTTCGACACGCCGATTCATGGCGCGCCCCTGGGGCGTGTCGTTCGACGCAATGGGGTCGTTCGGACCACGGCCCTCGACGCTCGTGCGGGAACCGGCAACACCCCGGCTGCCCAAATAATGGGTGACTGCCAACGCGCGATTGATCGACAGCGTCTGGTTGTACGCCAGCGGGCCGGTATTGTCGGTGTAGCCGATCGCCTTGGCACGCAATTCGGGGTGCTGCGTCATCGCGCTGGCGACGCTGTCGAGCACAGGGGTAAGCGCGGGTTTGAGGTTGTATTTGTTAACGTCGAACGAGACATCGCTGGGAATGTTCACCTTGAGACTGCCGTCGGGCATCTCGGTCACGTCCACACCAAGCTGGGGCGCGCCCGACTTCGTCAAGTCGTTCTTGACGGTTTTCCAGTTGTAGCCGACGATGCCACCCGCAACCGCGCCTATGCCCGCGCCAATGAGCGCGCCCTGGGTGTTGCCGCCAATGAGCGCGCCCAGGCCCGCGCCCAGCGCGCCACCCACCCCGGCGCCCGTGGCGGTCTTGCCGCCCTGCGACATCTCGGGCATGTTGGCGCAGCCGCCCAATAGGCCCACGAATGCCAGGCAGACGATCGCCCGGTCGGTTCGCGCATGTGCTTTCATGTTCTTCTCCTTCCCGTGGTCCACGTAAAATTCCCTACTCGTCGTAGTGTTGGCAAGCCAAGTATAGAGGAATCGCCACATGATCGAATTCCAGCATGTGTTCAAGTCATACGGACGCGGGCGCAATATTCTGGCCGACATCAACTTCCGCATCGAGCCGGGAGAATTCATTTTCGTGTCGGGGCCGTCGGGCGCCGGGAAATCGACGCTGCTCAAGCTGATTGGCGGCCTGGAGCCGCCCAGCCGCGGTTCGGTGACCGTCAACGGCCACCGCATCGATAGAATGCCACCGCGCGCGCGGCCCTATCTTCGCCGCGCGGTGGGCGTCATTCTGCAAGACACGCACCTGTTGTACGATCGCAACGCGATCGAAAACATCCTGCTGCCGCTGACGGTGGTCGGACTCGAAAGCGGCATCGCCCTGACGCGCGCCCGCGCCGCGGCCGAGAAAGTGGGGCTGTCGGGCAAGGAGACGCTCAACCCGGTGGAGATGTCGGGCGGCGAGCAGCAGCGCCTGGCCATCGCCCGCGCCATCGTCAACCGCCCTGCGATACTCATCGCCGACGAGCCGACCGCTAGTCTCGACCAGGACAGCGCGCGCCACATCATGGACGTATTTCGCGACTTCAACCGCGTTGGCGTCACCACGCTCATTGCCTCGCACGACCTGCGCCTGATGGCCACGTACGCCACCCGCACCCTGCACATCGACGAGGGCGGCCGATTCACCGACGTCAAAGGAGTGACCGCATGAAACGCTGGCTCAGGCAACACCGTTATGCCGCCCTGGTCGCCATGCGGCGCCTTCTCGCCCATCCGTTCTCTTCACTGTCGAATCTGCTGGTCATCGCGCTGACTCTGGCAATCCCCATCATCGCCGCGTCCATCCTGGCGTCGGTGCAACCCGTGGCGCGCCGCATCCCGGTGTCGCCCGAAGTGACGCTGTTCATGAAGCCGGGCGCCGCGGCAAGCGTCGCCGCGGATACGGCGTCGCGAATCCGCAACCAGAACCAGCCCGCCGTGCGCAACGTGCGCATCGTGCCCCGCCAGCAGGCATTGGCACGCCTCAAGGCCGACCCCGCGTGGGCCGACGCGCTGGCGGCGCTGCCCGACAATCCGCTGCCCGATGCGGTCATCGTCACGCTGGAGAACGGTCCCAATCTCGCCACGGAGGCGGGCAGCCTTGCCCGCCAATGGACACAATGGAATGGCGTCGACCGCGTACAGCTCGACAGCGAATGGGTGCGGCGGCTGGAAGCCATGCTTGGCCTCCTGCGGGTCGGGCTGGCAGTGCTGGCGCTTGGCGTGGCGCTCGTCGTACTGGCAACCGTCTTCAACACCGTACGGCTGCAGGCGCTCATGCAGCGTGAGGAAATCGGTGCCGCGCGCCTGGTGGGCGCGACGGAATCCTTCGTGCGGCGTCCTTTTCTGTACCTGGGCGCCATGACCGGCGTGGCCGCCAGCCTGCTTGCCATCGGCCTGGCGGCCGTCGCCCTGCGCCCGCTCAACGCCGCGCTGACGCGCCTGGCCCAAAGCTATGGCACGCAACTGTCGCTGCATCTGCCGGATGGAGCGAGCCTGATGCTGGCGGTCATTCTCGTCGCCATTCTGGCGGCGCTCTCGGCGCGCTGGTCCGTCACCCGCAATACTCGTTTCTGATCATGCTCAACCGCCAGTCGGCGTTCGCAACGTTTGCGCGCCGCATCGCGCGGTGGCAGCGCAAGGCGGGCCGACACGGCATGCCCTGGCAAGGCACGCGCGACCCGTACCGCATCTGGCTGTCGGAAATCATGCTGCAGCAAACGCAAGTCGCAACCGCCGCCGGCTATTACCAACGCTTCCTGCAGCGCTTCCCCAACGTAAACACCCTGGCGGACGCGTCCATGGATGACGTCATGCGCCATTGGGCCGGGCTGGGCTACTATGCGCGCGCCCGCAACCTGCACCAGGGCGCACGCACGGTCATGGCGCGCTGGCACGGCGAATTCCCGCGCGACGCGGCGACGATCGCCCAGCTTCCCGGTATCGGCCGCTCGACGGCGGCGGCCATCGCCGCATTTGCCTTCGGCGCGCGCGAGCCCATTCTGGACGGGAACGTCAAACGCATCCTCACGCGCCATTTCGGCATCGAAGGCGATCCAGGGCGATCGGCCGTCACACGATGCCTATGGACGCTGGCCGAACAAACCCTTGCCGCCGCGCCGGCCAACCTGGACATCACCGCCTACACGCAAGGGTTGATGGACCTCGGCGCCACGGTATGCACGCGCCGGCGACCGCGCTGCGACGCATGCCCGCTGAAATCGAGCTGCTACGCCAGACTGGCCGCCAGACAAGAGGATTTTCCGGCCCGGACCGCGCGCGCGGCACGCCCGGAACGCAACTGCCAAATGCTCATCCTGCGGTGCGAAGACTGCGTTTTCCTTCAACGCCGGCCCGCGGCGGGCATCTGGGGCGGCCTCTGGTGCCCGCCCCAGTACGACGACCGGGCTGGCCTCGCGGCGGCACTGGACGACTGGGGCACGACGCTGTCCGACGCACGGCAACTGCCCCCCTTCCATCATGATTTCACCCACTTCCGCCTGCACGTGGAACCCTGGCTGGCGACGATCGCCGACCACCGCCCGGCCGAGCCCATTTCAGCGCCAAACTGGATCGCCACCACCGAACTTCGGACAACCGCCCTGCCCGCCCCCATCAAGAAACTGTTTGCCGCCCTGTTTCGCGACATCAATCCGCCGGCGGCCGATAGCGCTGAATACTCATGAGCATTCCGCACGCGATTCCCAAGGTGCTCAGGGCCGTCCCGCCATAGCTCATGAACGGTAGCGGCACACCGACCACGGGAAGCACCCCCGTCACCATGCCGATGTTGACGAAGACATAGACGAAAAACATCATCGACATCGCGCCGCCGACCAACCGCCCGAATTGTGTGGGGGCGCGGGCCGTGATCGCCAATCCGCGCAAGATGATGAGCGCGTACAGCACCAGCAGCATGATGCCTCCGTACAGGCCGAATTCCTCGGCGAACACGGCAAAAATGAAATCGGTGGTGCGCTCGGGCACGAAATCGAGATGCGATTGCGTGCCCTGCATATACCCTTTGCCATAAATGCCGCCCGATCCCACCGCGATCATCGACTGAATGGTGTGAAACCCCTTACCGAGCGGATCGGAACTCGGGTCCAGCAAGGTACACACGCGATATTTCTGATAGGCGTGCAGAATCACCCAATTGGCATCGGGCCGGCAGATGTCGCTCTGGTAATACACCAGCAACCCCAGCCCCACGACCACCAGAACGGCCACCGGCACCAGCAGCTTGAACGAAAGGCCGCCAAAATAGATGACGCAGAACCCCACGGCGAACACCAGAAACGCGGTGCCGAGATCGGGTTCCCGCGCAATCAGGCCAAACGGAACGAGCAGCAGCACGCCGACGACCAGGAAATCCAGGAAACCGATGGCTCCCTGTTTGCGATGGAAGTACCAGGCCAACATCAGCGGCACGGCAATTTTCATCATTTCCGACGGCTGGATGCGGACGAACCCCAAATCGAGCCAGCGCGTGGCGCCTTTGCTGGTTTCACCGAAGAACGCCACGCCAAGCAATAGCGCAATGCCCACGGCATAGGCCGGTACCGCCAAACGCATGAGCAAGGGCGGCGGCAGCATGGCGGCCAGCCACATGAAGGCGAAGGCGATGAAGTAATTGCGCAGCTGATCGGCGAACCGCCAGTCCATCCCCTCCACCGCCGAACGCATGATCGTCATGCCGATGAGCGCCATGAGCACCACCAGCGCGAGCAGTGGCCAATCGAATGCCGTCAGGGCCCGCATGGCCCACTGCGCCAGCCGTTTCATCGCGATGCCCCCGCGCCCGACTCCGCCGATAGAAGCTCGGAAGAATCAACGCCGTGTTCAATATCCGTGTCCTCGGCGCCCCCCGGGAAAATCAGCTCGCCGTCGCCGACGACCGGGCCGGGCGTGGCCACCTTGTCCGACCCACGCGCACGCTCGGCCTTGAACGCCAGGGCCTGCGCGGCCAACCGCGGCGGAACACTGACCTGGTTCTCGTTCTCGGTACGCTTGGGGGAAAGCCAGTAATCGAACAGCTTGCGCGCAATGGGCGCGGCGGCCGACGCGCCCCAGCCAGCATGCTCGACAATGAGCGCCACCGCAATGCGCGGATCCTCGAACGGCGCATAGGCGATGAAGAGCGCGTGATCCCGAAGATTCTCGGGGATGTGTTCACCACGCCGCGGCCGCACGCCGCGCAGACTGTACACCTGCGCCGTGCCGGTCTTGCCGGCCGCCTGATATGGCGCCCCGATGAATGGCTGCCGCGCCGTTCCCACGCGAATCACGTCGCGCATGGCATCCTGCACCACCGCCAGATTCTTCGGGTCCAGCGGTATCGTATAGGAAGGCCGCGTCACGGTGCGCTTCGCGGCGCCCGTCTCCGGGTTCTCGATCAGGCCAACCAGGTGCGGCTTCATCGCAACGCCATTGTTGGCAAGGATGGCGGTTGCCTGCGCCAGCTGCATGATGGTGAACGCGTCATACCCCTGCCCGACGGCGATCGACACAGACTCTCCCGCATACCAGCGCTGCTGCGACGGCGTCTTGAATGCGTGGCGCTTCCATTCGGTTGAGGGCAGCACACCACGCTTTTCGCCATCGAGGTCGATGCCCGTCAGCTGCCCGAAGCTGAACTGTTTGGTGAAATCATGCAGCGCATTGACACCGATGACGGGGCCAAGCGAGAAGAAATAGGTGTCGGACGACACGACGATGGCCTTGTGCATATCGGTCATCCCATAGGCGGCACCGCCGGCGTTGTGGAAGCGTTCCCCGCCGAATTCGAAATAACCCGGATCGGGAATGCGCTCGGTTGCCGAACGCTTGCCCAGCTGCAGCGCCGCCAGGGCGACGAACGGCTTATACGTGGAACCGATGGGGTAGGTTCCGGCGAGCGCGCGGTCGACCAGGGGGTGATCCGGGTCGTTATTGAGCTTGTTCCAGTTTTCGACATCGATGCCATCGACGAAAAGATTCGGATCGAACGACGGCTCGGAGACGAACGCAAGAACGTCGCCGGTCTTGGGGTCGATGGCCACCAGGGCGCCGCGCCGCCCCTCGAATTGCTTCTCGGCGATTTTCTGCAGCCCGATGTCGATGGACAATACCAGGTTGGCCCCCGGCACCGGATCCACACGATGCAGCACGCGCACCGGCCGGCCCGACGCCGTGACTTCAACCTCTTCCAGCCCGGTGCGGCCATGCAGAACCGATTCATAGGATTTTTCGATGCCACGCTTGCCGATGATGTCGGTACCGCGATAATTGCCGGCCTCGCCTTCCCGGTCCAGCGCCTCCAGA
This sequence comes from Candidimonas sp., assembly GCA_004298545.1. Lineage (GTDB taxonomy): Bacteria > Pseudomonadota > Gammaproteobacteria > Burkholderiales > Burkholderiaceae_B > SCQX01. The sequence continues at coordinate 8,011 of SCQX01000222.1, forward strand.
TCCGATTCCGAAATGCGCCCCACGAAACCGACGACATGCGCCGCGCTTTCCCCCTGCGGGTATTCGCGCACCCAGCGCGCGCGCAGTTCGACCCCCGGATATTGGTACGAATGCGCAGCAAACCACGACGCCTCCACGCCATTCAAATTATTGCGCAGCAAAACGTGAGCGTAGCGGCCGGTCTCATTCAAGCTGCGCATGAAGCGCCGGCGATCGCGCGGACTGATGTAGACGATGGTGCTCAGCCTGTCGAGCATCGCGGCCATGCCGCCCTGCACATAGGCGGGCACGACCTCGAGCGTGTAATCGCGATAATTCTTGGCAAGAACCACGCCATTGCGATCGACGATTTCACCGCGCCGCGGCGGAATGGGTACCACCGCGATGCGATTCTGGTCGGCCCGCGCCGACAAGCCCTCATAGCGCGACACCTGCAATACCCACAGGCGGCCGACCAGCACGCCGAAACATATCAGCGCAAAAATGCCCGCCACCCATACCCGGATCAGGACTTTCTGTTTCTGCCGATGCGACGTTTTCTTGAATTCGAACATGACCCGACAACGGTTGCGTCAATCATCACTATGAGGGTCCCGTGCCATCAGACGGCCCCGGGGGCATCACCCCTGGCCGGGGTCCACACCGTCGAGGCGCCGCCGCGGCAGCAGCAGCAAAATATCGGCGAGCGGCCACAGGGCAACCGTCAGCAGCGCCGACCCGACCCATTGCCAGCCTGCCCACTCTCCGGCCAGCCACGCGTGGACGAAATGAGAGACGGCTTCGGAAGCCAGAACGACGGGCAGCATGTGCAGCGCCTGCACGGCCGCGCCAAACCGCTGCAGCCGCCGGTTCAGCACCACCGCGCCATACGCGGCCAAGGTATAGGCCAGCGCATGATCGCCCAGCAAATCCGCGTCGTGGACATCCATCAGCAGGCCCAGAACGAACGCCGTCATCATGCCGACCCGATCCGGCTCATTCAGGCACCAGAACAGAATCACCAGCAGCAGCAAGTCGGGCGCCGGCGGCCACAACCGCCAGGGCAACAGGGAGATCAGCCACACGAAGAAGATCGATCCCCAGATCATGCCAGTGGCCGACGGCCGCCGGATGGCGGTCACATCCAGCGGCAGCAGGAAACTCAACGCGGCGCGGCCGGGTGTCGTATTATCGACTGGTTTTCGATCCATCGGTTCCCGACCCTCCAGACGCCTGCTTCGATGTGCCCACCCTGAGCACCAGAAAATGCCGGTAGCGCTCGGGATGCGACAGGGGCGACGCGACTGCCAGCGCGAACCCCGACCCGGCGTCACGTTCTACGCGATCGACCCTCGCCACCAGCAGCCCCGCCGGAAAATAGCCGCCAATCCCGCTGGTGACGAGCGTATCGCCCGCACGAATGTCGGCATCGGCCGTCAGATAGCGCACTTCGACCTTGCCGGAAACATCGCCGCCGAACGCGATGAGACGCAGACCGTTGCGCAGCACCTGTACCGGAATCGACACCTTGTCGTCGGTGAGCAGGGCCGCCTCGGAGGTGAACGGCGTCACGCGCACGACCTGCCCCACCACCCCGCCTTCATCGATGACCGGCATGCCCGGCCGAATGCCGCTGGTCGTCCCTTTGTTGAAAATCAGATGATGCGAGAACGCATTGGGCGGCTCATACAGCACTTCGACGGCAACCGTTGGCTGCGACACCGTTTCGGATACCTTGAGGAGGCGGCGCAGCTGCTGGTTCTCGGCCGAAAGCTGGGCGGCATGCGTGGCAATTTGCGCCAACTCGATGCGCTGACGCTGCAGGGCCTCTTTTTCCGTGCGCGCCAGCGTTACCGCGTCGGTCCAGTCGTCGAAGCGCGCGACGATGTCGCGCGGCTCGAGAACTAGACGCTGGAACGGATAGATGGCCACGGCAATCGCTTCGCGCGCCGGATCGAGCACACGCCAGCGCGAATCGACGACCAGCAGCGACAACGACAGCACCACCAGGACGAACAACCGAAACTCCGCCGTCGGTCCTCGCCTGAAGAGCTTGATCGTCCCGTGTTCTTGCATGAGCGACTCTTTGCGCCCGCGGGGGCGCACCGATGACCCGACACCCGGCCCAACCGCCGGCGGTCAATCGTAGATGAATACGGCCCCAAGGCGTTCAAGATGCTCCAGCGCCTCGCCGCAGCCACGCACGACGCAGGTCAAGGGGTCTTCGGCGACCAGCACCGGCAAGCCCGTTTCTTCCTGAAGCAGGCGATCGAGATCGCGCAGCAGCGCGCCACCGCCCGTCAAGGCAATTCCCTTGTCGGTGATGTCGGCGCCGAGTTCGGGCGGAGTCTGCTCCAACGCCGTTTTGACCGCTGAGACGATCTGGTTGAGCGGGTCGGTGAGCGACTCGAGAATTTCGTTCGACGACACCGTGAAGCCGCGCGGCACTCCCTCGGACAGATTGCGGCCTTTGACCTCGATCTCGCGAATTTCGGACCCCGGGAACGCCGAGCCGATTTCCTTCTTGATGAGTTCGGCGGTGGGTTCACCGATCAGCATGCCGTAGTTGCGGCGAATATAGTTGATGATGGCCTCGTCGAACTTGTCGCCGCCGACACGCACCGAGCCCTTGTACACCATGCCCCCCAGCGAAATGATGGCAACCTCGGTGGTGCCACCGCCAATGTCCACCACCATGGATCCGCTGGCATCGGCCACCCCCAGGCCGGCGCCGATCGCCGCCGCCATGGGCTCTTCGATGAGGAATACCTGGCTCGCGCCCGCCCCCAGCGCCGATTCACGAATGGCGCGCCGTTCAACCTGGGTGGAACCACAGGGCACGCACACGATGATGCGCGGGCTGGGCGCGAACATGCTGCGCGGATGCACCATGCGGATGAATTGCTTGAGCATCTGCTCGGTGACGGTGAAGTCGGCGATGACGCCGTCTTTCATGGGGCGGATGGCTTCGATATTGCCGGGAACGCGGCCCAGCATCTGCTTGGCCTCGGTGCCGACCGCCTGGATGATCTTCTTGCCGCTTGCGCCGCCATCGGTGCGGATGGCGACGACCGACGGTTCGTCGAGCACAATCCCCTTGCCGCGGACGTAGATGAGCGTATTGGCGGTCCCCAGATCGATGGCCATGTCACTGGAGAAATAACTGCGTAGGAATCCGAACATGAGAGCTCAGTGTGAAATCAGGACAAGACCCGCTCCCGCCTAGACGCGCAGGGAGAGATACGCCAACGATTAAAACCTGTAATGATAACTTATAATCTACCCGGCTGAGGCCCGACGACCCCTTAATTTAGTCCGCCGCGCCTCCGCCTTCGCGTGAAGTTGCAATTTGTCAAGCAGCTTCGCAAGCGCCAAAGAAGGCAATCTCACGATCGGAACATCATGGCCATCAGCGATCACGACATCGCACACATCGCGCGGCTCGCGTGCCTCGAACTTTCAGCGTCCGACACCGCACGCGCGCGCACCGAGCTCGACGGCATCCTTGAACTCATCCAGCAATTGCAGGCCGTCGATACCACCGGCATCGAGCCAATGGCGCATCCGCTGTCGGCGCATCAGGACGTGGCGCTGCGTCTGCGCGATGATCACGCCGATGCCGCCCGCACGCCCGCGCAGCGCGACGCCTTCATGCGCAACGCGCCCGCCCGCGACAATGGCCTGTTCCTGGTTCCCACCGTCATCGAGTAGCCATGCCCCCGCACAATGAATTCGACGGTATTCGCGCGCTGCACGACGCGTTGGCGGCACGCACGATCAGCGCGCGCGAACTGGCGGCCGGCGCGCTCGACGCCGTGGCGGCACGCACCGACCTGAACGCGTTCCTGCACGTCGATCCCGATCTTACCCTCGCCCAGGCCGACGCCGCCGACCAACTGCTTGCCCGCGGCGCGGGAACTTGCCTGACCGGAATCCCCCTGGCGCACAAAGACGTGTTCGCCACACGCGGCTGGCGCACCACCGCCGCGAGCAAGATGCTGGCCCATTACGTCAGCCCGTTCGATGCCACGGTCGTCGCCCGGCTGATGGATGCGGGGGCCGTCTCTCTGGGCAAGCTCAACTGCGACGAATTCGCCATGGGGTCGGGCAACCGGAACTCGGCCTTCGGCCCAGTACGCAACCCCTGGAATCCCGACGTCGTTCCGGGCGGCTCGTCGGGCGGCTCGGCCGCCGCGGTGGCCGCGGGTCTGGTGATGGCCGCCACCGGCACCGACACGGGGGGGTCGGTGCGCCAGCCGGCCGCACTGTGCGGCGTCAGCGGCATCAAGCCGACGTACGGCACCGTTTCCCGCTTCGGCATCGTCGCGTTCGGCTCGAGTCTCGACCAGGCCGGGCCAATCGCCCGCCACGCGCGCGACCTGCTCGAAGTGCTCGACATCATCAGCGGCTTCGATCCACGCGACTCCACCAGCCTCGAAACCTGCGATGGCGTGCCAAACGCGCCGGGGCGCATCCGCGGCGATTTCAACACCGCCAGCCAGCGCCAGGCGCAAGCGGGCGGACACCCGCTCGAGGGGCTGCGCATCGGCGTTCCCCGTGAATACTTCTCCGCGGGCCTTGCCGCCGACGTGGCGGGCGCCGTGGACGGCGCACTGAGCGTGTTCGAATCGCTGGGCGCGCGCCGTGTCGCGATTTCACTGCCGCACACCGCGCTGGCCATCCCCGCCTACTACGTCATCGCGCCCGCCGAGGCTTCCAGCAATCTCGAGCGCTACGACGGTGTGCGCTACGGCCACCGTGCCGAGAAATACGGCGACCTGAACGAAATGGTCAGCCGCTCGCGCAGCGAAGGATTTGGGCCGGAAGTCCTGCGCCGCATCATGGTGGGCACGTACGTGCTGTCGCACGGCTACTACGACGCCTATTACCTGCAGGCGCAGCGTGTGCGGCGCATGATCGCCGACGACTTCGCGCGCGCCTTCAGCCAGCAATGCGACGTCATCATGGGCCCGGTCACACCAACGGTTGCCCGGCCCATCGAACGCGGCGCCGAATCGCCCACCACCGACTGGCTGGCCGACATCTACACCCTGGGGGTCAGTCTGGCCGGTCTGCCCGCCCTGTCCATCCCGTGCGGGTTCAGTGGCGGCGATCGGCCACTGCCGGTGGGTTTGCAGATCATCGGCAACTACTTCAGCGAGGGCCGGCTGCTGGCAATCGCCGACCGCTTCCAGCAAACGACCGACTGGCATCGGCGCACACCGAGGCAACCATAATGGATTGGGAAATCGTCATCGGGCTGGAAACCCACGCGCAGCTCACCACGGAATCGAAGATATTCTCGACCAGCGCCACGCGGTTCGGCGCGCCGCCCAACACGCAGGCCAACGAAATCGACATGGCGCTGCCCGGCAGCCTGCCCGTGATGAACCGCGCGGCGGTCGAACGCGCCATTCAATTCGGCCTGGCGGTCGGCGCCCACATCGCGCCGCGCTCGGTCTTCGCCCGCAAGAATTACTTCTATCCCGACCTGCCCAAGAACTACCAGATCAGCCAGTACGAGATTCCGGTCGTGCAAGGCGGCAAGATTCGATTCTTCGTCGGTGACGCGGAACGCACCATCAATCTGACGCGCGCCCACCTCGAAGAAGACGCGGGCAAGTCGCTGCACGGGCATTTCCCCGGACCGCACGGCGAATCCTCCACCGGCATCGACCTGAATCGCGCCGGCACGCCATTGCTGGAAATCGTGTCCGAACCGGAAATGCGGTCCGCCGCCGAGGCCGTGGCCTACGCGCGCACCTTGCACGGGCTGGTGGTCTGGCTGGGTATCTGCGACGGCAACATGCAAGAGGGCTCCTTTCGCATGGACGCCAACGTATCGGTGCGGCCGCGGGGACAAAAAGAATTCGGCACCCGCAGTGAAACCAAGAACCTGAACTCGTTCCGCTATCTCGAACGCACCATTCTGTACGAGGTCCGGCGCCAGACCGAACTCATCGAAGACGGCGGCCGGGTCGTGCAGGAAACCCGGCTGTACGACTCGGAGCGCGACGAGACGCGCAGCATGCGCGTCAAGGAAGATGCCGACGATTACCGCTACTTCCCCGACCCCGATCTGCCACCGCTGATCATCACCACCGACTGGGTAGAACGGGTGAAGCAAGCCATGCCCGAACTGCCTGGCAAGACACGCGAACGCTTCGAGCGCGAGCTGGGGCTTGGCAGCTATGACGCGTCTCAGCTGACGATCGATCGCGCCACCGCCGATTTCTTCGAACAGACGGCGGGCAAGTTGCCCGCGGGGCAGGCGAAGCTTGCCGCCAACTGGATACTTGGCGAACTCT
>SCQX01000223.1 GCA_004298545.1 Candidimonas sp.
GCGCCAGGGTTTCGGTGGCTCCATCGTGCCGCGCCTGGCGAACGTCGACTGGGCGCACGACCGCCGGCTACAGGTCATCGACCTGCCCAACGCCCCCGTCGCCCGCCACGTGGGGCTGCTCGAGCGCCAGAACCATTCCCGCAGCAACTTCACGCGCGAGATCAAAGCCTACTTTTCAACGGTGGTCGCGGCGGGGCGATAGTGCATCCACAGTCCAAGCTACGAGGGTCGTGTTCTTAAGGCGTTGGTCGTGTTCTTGAGGCGGGCGGACAGGGGGCGCGCCCCCTGTCCGCCCTCGCATCAACGGCGTTCGACGATGGCAACGGCGCACCCCGAGGCGGTGACGTTCTATCGCGGTGCAGGTCGTTTCAGGCCCGCCATACCTTGTCGCAGCGGGGGGTTCGCCCAAAGCCTATCGCGCTCAGGCCGAGGCGGGGGGTGGTGTGCTGGCGAAGTCCGAGCCCGCCGGCTTGGCGCGCGTTTCGGGGAAACAAGGCGTCGGTGTCTGAGGGCGTGGCGGCCAGCCAGGGGCGGGCCGATCGCCCGAGTTCAGACGCCGCCCCGAAACGCGCGCCAGGCCGGGCAGTCCTGGCGCAGCCAGGACCGGGCGAACCGAGCCAGCACACCACCCCCCGCCTCGGCCCTCAAGAACGGTGCCACCCCCGAAAAGCAAAACTCACCTCAAAAGAACGATGACCACACCGGAAAAACAAAACCTGAAACACACCGACGGCATGCGCCAACACGGGTAGGTTCCGCAGGGCGCATCGGCAAATGACCACCGCGCCTCCACACGCGTCTCCCCTACTTGACAAAGTGTTGCTGGACGCCTAAATTTTCCGCAGCACTTTCAATACAAGTGCCGCGTAGTGGAGTCCAGCAAAATACGCCGCGGGTAGCGAAAAGGACACTGCGGAAATGGCGATCCGATTTCCCAGCCGAAAGGTTGGGAATTTTTCGTTGCACATAAGATCGTCGACACGAGCGGTTTACGGTTCGAGAGGGGAAAACGTTGAACAGCGTTCCTTTGGTATCCGTCGAGCGAGTGGCGGCCGGCGTCGCGGTTATCCGGCTGAACCGGCAACAAAAGAAAAATGCTCTCGACACGGCAGTGCTAAAGGCTCTTCAGACGGCTGTTCAAGATTTATCGCAGTACTTCCCCGACGTCCTCGCCGTCGTCCTGACGGGAGCGGGGTCCACTTTCTCGGCCGGCGCCGACATCAAAGAGATGGCGGCGGGCGACCAAGGCTCGGTGCTCGAGTTCATAAGACTGGGCGCGCTCATCTTCAGTGAACTCAATGAAATGCCACAAGCGACGATCGCGGCGATCGACGGCTACGCCGTGGGCGGTGGCCTGGAACTGGCTCTGGCGTGCGACCTTCGTGTGGCCAGCGAGCATGTGCGATTGGGGTTCCCGGAAGTTGGCCTCGGCGGTGTGCCCGGCTGGGGCGGCACCGTGCGGGCGCAGGAACTCATAGGGCGCGGGCACGCCACCAAGCTCGTGCTCACCGGCGAACTGATCGACGCGGATGAAGCCTACCGGATCGGGCTCGTAAATTACGTCGTCCCGGCGTCCGGTCTGATGGAAAAATCGCTGCAACTGGCCGGTGTTCTCGCCTCGAAGAGCGCGAGCGCTCTGCGAATGGCGAAGCTGGCGCTGCACGCGGCGTCGCCATACAAGGCGGGCAGCCACGCGCCAATCGAACAATTTGCGAATTTAGTGTGCGGGTTGACGAAGGAACGCCACGCCGCGCTGAGTGGCTTTGGCGATGGTCGCAGTCATCTATCCAGTCCAATGAAAGACCAATGATCGAACCAAGTTTCGGGAGACGGCAACATGTGGCGGAAAGAAAACACGAACGGATCATTCCGGAAAAGCCTGCTGGTGGCCTTTGTCTGCGCCGCGACCGCCATCGGCGCGCCGATGAGCGCACAGGCCAAGGGGGGTCGCATCAGCGTCATGCTGTTCGCGGGGCCAATCGCAACGTTCACGCAACAGAACATACCGGAATTCGAGAAAAAAACGGGGATCAAAGTAGACCTCACCATCATCGGTGGAGAGGTCATCAACAACAAGACATCGACCGAACTTCTTGGGTCTGGCACTTCTTTCGACGTCATCAGCATTCGCGGGGATTCCATCCCCTTCTACGGCACGAAGGGCGTGCTTGCCGATCTGACGCCTTTCCTGAAAAGCAAAACGCTCACACCGGCCGACTACGACATCAAGAGCATTCCCAACGCGCTCATGAGCTTCTACGGTTGGCAGGGCAAGCAGGTTGGCATGCCCTGGCAGGCTTCCGCGTACATCACGTATTACCGAAAAGACTTGTTCCAGCGCGCCGGCATCACCCACGCCCCCAAGAACGCCCAGGAATACATTGAAGACGCGAAGAAGTTGAACGCCCCGCCGAAGGTCTACGGAACGGGGTTGACGATGCAGAAGAGCCACAACCTGACATCAGAATTCTACCAATGGCTCTCCGCCTTCGGCGGCGGCGTCATCGATTCCAATGGCAAGGTCATTCTCGACAGCCCCGAGGCGCATCAGGCGCTGAAGTTTTACGTCAGCCTGCGGAAGTACGCGTCTCCCGATGTAACCAATTGGGCCTATGAACGCCTGACGACCGCGCTGTCCCAGGGCGAGGTCGCGATGTCCATCCAGTGGACCGACACCGCCGCGGTGATGCTGGAACCCAAGCAGTCCAAGGTGGTGGACACCATGGCGTTCGCGGCGGCGCCGGCCGTCAAGCGCGCCGCGTCGGTGATCGGCGGCTGGGGCCTGACCATTCCCCAGGTGTCGAAACACAAGGAAGACGCATACCGGTTCGTGGAATGGGCCACCGGCCCGGAGATGTCGCGGAAAATCGCCGATCTCGGCGGTACCCCATTCCGCACCAGCCTGCTGCGCGACCAGCAACTGTCTGCTAAGTTCCCGTGGTTCAACGCCCAGGCGGACGCCGAAGAGGTCGCGGTGCCGCGCCCGCGCACACCGGCCTGGCCGGCCATTGATGACTCGATGTCCACCATACTGGCGCAGGTGGTCACGGGTGGCATGACGGTCGACCAGGGCATCGCGAAGATGACCGCCGCCGCGAAACAGCAGATGGGTCAATAGTGCATGCCGAGGGAATCGAACGCATGCGGTACGACGCCAGGTACGCCCGGCTGTTGTGGCGCCGCCAGTTGTTTCCGTACGCGCTCATTCTTCCCGGCCTGATCTACATCGGGGTGACGACCGTCGCCCCGCTGATGTATTCGTTCTGGACGAGCCTGACCTTCAATCAGGCCACTTCGGTACGACCGCCGCACTTCAACGGCATCCAGAACTATATCGACGTACTGAGCGACAGCGGCTTCTGGAACGCCGTCAAAGTTACCGCCGTGTACACCGGTGTGACCGTCTGCGCCGAGATGATCATCGGCACCGCGCTGGCGCTGTTTCTGATAAAACTCAACCGCGGCCGCAAGTTCGCGCGCCTGCTGCTGATCATTCCGTTCAGCCTGCCGTCGGTGGTCATCGGCCTGATGTACCTCCTCATCATGGACAGGAGCTACGGCATCCTCAATTATCTGCTGAGCGTGGTCGGCATCCCGCCCGTTTCGTGGCTCAGCAGCCCACACGTCGCCATCTGGTCCATCATTGGAATCGATCTCTGGCAATGGACGCCGTTCGTCATCATATCGGCGGTCGCGGCGCTCGAATCGATGCCTCAGGATGTCCTCGATGCCGCCGCGATCGACGGCGCGACGACACTGCAGCAAATCCGCTACGTGGTGCTGCCGCTGATCAAGCCCGTGCTGCTCGTCGTCGCCCTCACGCGCGCCCTGACCTCCCTCAAGGTATTCGACATCATCTTCGTCCTGACCAACGGCGGCCCGGGACGCGCGACCGAGACGCTCAGCTATCTGGTTTACGTCGACGCGTTCCAGCGCTTCGATTTCGGCCACGGCGCCGCCGTTTCATGGCTGCTGATTTGCGTCGCGATGCTGGTGGCCATCCCCATGGTCCGAGCGGTGCTGCGCACCGACGTGGAATGACCGACATGATGCCCGTGGCGCAATCCAGGAGAAAGTGGTGATGGCCGCGAGCCGCGCGCAACGGCTGAAAATCAGCACGCCGGGGGTCGTCATCACGGTGGCGCTGCTCCTTTCGCTCCTGCCGGTCATCTGGTTTTTCCTCACATCATTGAAAGTAAGGAACGAAACTTTCCAGATACCGCCGACCTGGTTCTTTTCCCCGACCATCGACCACTACCGCAACGTGCTCGGCCTCGGCGAGAAACTGACGTCGCTGTACCAGTCCGGGCGCATCAACGATTTTTTCGGCGCGTTCGTCAACAGCGTCATCATCGCCGTCGGTTCCACGGCGGTATCGACTTTTCTAGGGACCATCGCGGCATTTGGTTTCGCGCGCTTCCGAATCAAGTGGGAAAACATGCTGCTTGCGGCGTATCTGCTCATCCGCATGGTGCCCGCCGTGTCGCTCGTGTTGCCGTTGTATCGCCTGTTCAGCTTTATCGGGCTGAATGATACGTACACCGGCATGATCATCGCGGAGAGCACTTTCCAGGTACCGTTCGTCGTCTGGATGATGACCGGGTTCATCCGCCAGGTTCCTGCGTCACTCGAAGAAAGCGGGATGGTGGACGGCTTGACCCGGTTCGGGGCCATGATGCGCATCACGCTTCCGTTGATCACGTCCGGCCTGTTCGCGACCGTCATTTTCAACTTCGTCCAGGCGTGGAACGACTTCCTCTATCCCTTGGTGTTGACGTCGCAGCACACACAAACGCTGCCGGTGACGATCATCGGATTCATCGCCGATGGCAATATCTTCTGGGGCGAGATGGCGGCTGCCGGCATTCTCGTGGTGATACCCGTTCTCATATTCTCCATGTTGGCGCAGAGATACGTATTGGCAGGCGCCACCGCCGGCGCCGTCAAAGGATAGTGCGTGCGGGCATCGGGAAAACGGAAAGCCGGGCAAAATATTGGAAATTCGAAGATGACTGACAATACATCGACTGAAGCATCGGCCAAAACGGGCCCGTTGGCCGGCCTGTGCGTGGCGGACCTGACCCAGGTGCTTGCGGGGCCGTACTGCACGCGCCTGCTGGCGGACATGGGTGCCGAGGTCATAAAGGTCGAGTCCCCCTCGGGGGATCCTTCCAGAGCACTGCCGCCACGGCTCGGCGCGCATCACAGCGGCTACTTCGCATGGCTCAACGCCGGCAAGAAAAGCGTCGTGGCCGACTTGAAGACGCAGTCGGGCATCGCGCTCGTGCGCGAGCTCGTTACTCGCGCCGACGTCGTCGTGGAAAACATGCGGCCCGGCAGCCTGGCGGCCAAGGGGCTCGGCTTCGAGGAAATCCGCAAACTGAACCCCGGGGTGGTCATGTGCTCGATTTCCGCGTTCGGCAACAGCGGCGCGCTGGCGGGGCGGGCCGGGCAAGGGATAATCGCCGAAGCCATGGCGGGCGTGATCGACATGAATGGACGCGCGGACGAGCCGCCCCTCCCCATGGGCATCTCGCTGGCGGACGTCTCCGCGGGAATTCACGCCTATGCGGCGATTCTCACCGCGCTGTACAAAAGGCTGAAAATGGGCGGTGGCGGCGAATACAGCGACATGTCGCTTTTCGACGCATGCCTTCCATTCCACGACAACGCGCTCATGGAAGTCCAGACGGGAGACGCGTCGGTGAACCCGACGCGCAACGGCAGCGAACACCGCACGGTCGTACCCTACGGCGTCTACAGGGCGCCCGATGCGTCATTCGTGCTCGCGGCGGGCACCGAAGCACTGTGGAAGCGCCTGGCGGGATTGCTGGACGGCGCGCTCGGGGCGTCGGCGGTCGACCTCGGCACCAACGAGAAGCGTGTCCAAGCGCGGGCGGTAGTGCGCGAGAGAATCGAATCATGGGCCCGCGCCATCGGGTCCGCGGCGCGCGCAATCGCCATCCTCGAAGACATCGGGGTTCCGGCGGGGCCGGTGGAATCGGTGCGGGATGTCTGCGCCGGCGCACTGGCGCGGTCGCGCAATTCGTTCGTGAACATTCCGGACCCGGTCCTCGGCCATATTCGGGTCTTGGCGACTCCATTCAGATTCTCGCAGACACCGGCAGGGCCGCAAGAGCACCCGCCCACACTCGGGGAACACACGGCCGAAATCACGTCACGACTAGGGAAGACAAACACATGAACACAATCGATCAGGCTTGGGACCGGATAGAGCGAGTGGCTGATTCACTCGTGTCGCTCGGATGTTTCCCGCTGTGGACGCACGCCGGCAAATGGGAGACGATCGCGTTCGAGGACCAGGAACGTGGCGTGCTGCCGCACAACGGGTCGTGGATGGTCGGCGACCTGCCCGCCATTCTCTGGTTCATCGCATCGCACGAAGGCAACGACACGGGCTTGCGCTCGCGCGCGTTCCAATACAGCACCCGCCTGCGGAATCGCTCGACGCTCAAGGCCTTCGCGTCGGTGTCGCACTTGTTTTTCCGCGGCGCGCTGGTGGGGCTCACCATAGCCGGCGAGAAAAAGCTCGAACCGCTGGTTTCGGCCGCCGCCGCAACTATCGCATCCAGGTTTCAGGAAATCGGATACATGAAATCGTTCGGCGGCCCTGAAGATCATTCCTACCCATTCACGACCGTCGACGACGCGATAAATCTCGTCATGCCGCTGTGGCACGCAAAAAAGACCGGCGACCGGAAACTGGAGCAATCAGTTTTGTCCGCGGCCGACGAGATCGCCGAGCATCTGATCCGCGCGGACGGTTCCACCGCCCAGGTCCTGCGCATGGACGACCATGGCCGGCCCGCGGGGGTCGATACTTACCAGGGGCTGTCCCCCGACACCTGCTGGTCGCGCGGGCAGGCTTGGGGAATCTACGGGTACGCCACCCTGTATCGCTTGGCCAGGAAGCCGGAATATCTGGACTTGGCGAAGCGCATGACGGATTACTGGATGAGCCACGTCCGGCGCAACCCTTCCCCCGTGTGGGACTTCTCGTACGAAGAGTCGGCGGATGTACCACGCGACAGCTTCGCGGCATCCCTCGCGTACGCAGGAATACTGGAACTGGCTGCACTGAGCGATGCGGCATATGGAGAAAAACTCGTTGCCTATGCGCGCGATATGCTTGATCGGCTGACCGTGCAATACGTGCTGTGCGAAGAAAAGTCTACGGGAATATTGGCGGGCGCGGCGCTGGATGTGCCGCACAACCACGGGATCAATTCTTCCGTTATCGTGGGCGACAGCTACTACACCGAGGCGCTCTGGCGGCTCAGCACGCCCGGCGGCGTCGTTTCCCTGCCGCAATAGCGAACCCCCACCACAATCTATCACTGTCGCCGCGACCACCATGACAATTCCAGCGGAATCTTTCGGGAACGCGGGGCCCGGCGGCCTGATCGGCCTCGACTGGGGCACCTCGCGCCTGCGCGCGTTCCTCATGGACGATTCGGGCAGGCTGCTGGAGGCGAGGGAACAGCCATGGGGCATCCGCTTTCTGCCCGAAGGCGGCTGTGAACGCGCCTACGCCGACATGACAGCGGGCTGGCCCATACTGCCGAGCATCGCGTGCGGGATGGTGGGAAGCTCGCTCGGCTGGCGCGAGGCGCCGTACGTTGAACTGCCCGCGGATGCATCGGAACTGGCCAACGGGCTGGTGCGCGTGAACACTACCCGCGCCGCGCCGCTATACATCGTCCCCGGCCTGCACAACGCCAACGGGCCGGACGTGATGCGTGGTGAAGAAACGCAGCTGATTGGCGGCCTCGACGGGCGTCGGGGGCTGCAGGGCGCGTCAACCTGGATTCTGCCGGGGACCCACAGCAAGTGGGTGAGCGTGCGGCACAACCGTATCGTCGATTTCGCGACCGTCATGACGGGCGAGCTGTACGCGGTACTTGGGCGATACTCCATCCTCCATTGGAACCAAAGCAAAGCCGACCAGCCGCTCGACGTGCAAGCGTTCACGCGCGGCGTGGTCGCCGCGCGCGAGAGCGGATGCCAGGGGGGCTTCAGCCGCCTGTTCACCGCCCGCTCGCTGATGTTGGACGGGCTGTTCGAAAAAGAAGCGGTCGCAGACTACCTTTCCGGTTTGTTGATCGGCGAAGAACTGCGCTCCATGGTGTCGGGCCGCCGCTTCGATTCCGGCGCCGCAATCCAGCTGGTCGGCGCCAACACACTGTGTGAACGTTATGTGTGCGCCGCAAAGGTCTTCGACCTGAACCTGGAAGGTCCAAACACCGCGGATTCGGCCAAAGGGCTGTGGCGCATCAGCCAACTCGCAAAAATAACGGGGGTGTATCCATGAGAACCGCGGGACCACGAGGGACACTCGAAGAACTGCTCAAACCGCTGCCCCTGATCGCGATATTGCGCGGCATTCGCAAGCAGGAAGCGGTGGCCGTCGGGCGCGCGCTGCATGACGCGGGCTTTCGCATCATCGAAATTCCGCTCAACTCGCCGGAGCCTTTCGAGAGCATCCGCCTGCTGGCGGAATCGATGCCGCATGACTGTCTGGTGGGGGCCGGCACGGTGACGGCCACGGCGCAAATCGCGGCAGTCGAGGCCGCGGGCGGGCAACTGATCGTCATGCCCCACTCGGACACCGCGATCATAGCGGCTGCGAAAGCGCGGCAAATGGTGTGCCTGCCGGGCGTGGCGACGATCACCGAAGCGTTTGCGGCACTGGCCGCCGGCGCGGACGGGCTGAAGCTCTTCCCCGCCAATGTACTGACACCGGCAACGCTCGTGGCATGGCGAGCCGTCTTGCCGCGCGAAGTGATCACTCTTCCAGTCGGGGGTGTTCATCCAGACAACCTGGCTGCCTGGGCCGCCGCGGGGGCCCGAGGGTTCGGCATTGGTTCGGCACTCTACAAACCCGGCGCCTCCGCGTCAGAGACCAACGAGCGCGGGCGAGCGTTCGCACAGGCATGGGCCGCCATCAGCGGATCCACAACCCCTTCGTCCACGCGCGGACCCGGCACTCACGGATAGACTTCCATGGCAATCGTAGAACTGAGGCATGTCGGAAAGCGCTATCCCGGTAGCGAATCGCTGGCGGTCTCCGACTTCAACCTGGTCACGAAAGACGGGGAATTCGTCGTTCTCGTGGGGCCGTCCGGCTGTGGCAAGACAACGACGATGCGCATGATTGCCGGCCTCGAGGATCACACCGAGGGCGATATTTTCATTGGTGGCGTGAACGTCAACGGGGTGGCGCCCCGGGATCGCGACATCGCAATGGTGTTCCAGAGCTACGCCCTCTACCCGCACATGACCGTCCGCGAGAACCTGGGCTTCTCCCTGAAGCTGAAGGGACACCCCAAGGCCGACGTGCAGAAACGTGTGGAAACCGTCGCGCGGATACTCGGCATAGACAAGCTGCTCCAACGCAAGCCGCGCGAGCTTTCAGGCGGCCAGCGGCAGCGGGTTGCGCTAGGGCGCGCCATCGTGCGTCAGCCCAAGGTTTTCCTCATGGATGAACCGCTTTCCAACCTGGACGCGAAACTGCGCGTGGGCATGCGGGCGGAAATCATCAAGCTGCACCGCACCCTCGGCGTGACCACTTTCTACGTGACCCACGACCAGACCGAGGCAATGACGATGGGGCAGCGCGTGGTGGTGCTGCGTGACGGGCGCGCCCAACAGATCGACACCCCCAACCAGCTGTACCAGCAACCCGCGAACCGTTTCGTCGCGGGATTCATCGGCACGCCGGCGATGAACTTCCTCACGGCGACGCTGGGAGACGGCCGCGCCGCCGGGCAGGGTTTCTCGCTGTCCCTCGATGCCGCGGCCCTGCGGGCGGCAGGAAACAACCAGACCCTCTGCGTCGGCGTTCGGCCCGAACATCTGCATCTTGCCCATGACGACGCGTCCAGCCGCCTGACCGGGACGGTGGAAGTGGTCGAACCGCTGGGGGCCGTGACGTTGATCCAGGCGCGTGTGGGCGGCGCCACCCTGACCGCGCAGATCCCGCCCATCGAACGGGTTTCGATGGGCGACACGGTCACCCTGTCCTGTGATGCCGACCGGCTATACCTGTTCGACCCAAAGACGGAGTCGCTGCTGAAAGGGATCACTCTCCAAGCGGCGCCGTAACCGGCGTCGGGAGCTCACAGGCCCCCGGCCTCTCTGGCGATGACGTCCTCAACCAGCTTGGCGGTGTCCCATTGCGGCATGTGGCCCGCCTGCCGCGGCAGATGGATGGCGACATGCGCGGGCGCATTGAGCGCATGCGCCCATGGAATGATCTCGTCGGCGCGGCCTTGAATCAAAGTCACCGGGCAGATCACCCGCTGCAAATCGGGAGTGATGTCAATCTGCTGCACGCCACAACAGCTTATCTCGGCACACAGTTCGCCGAGGGGCCGCGCGCGCTCCCGCAGCGCAAGACGCAATTCCTCCAGATACGCGGCGGACAGGCTGGCGCCGGAGGCCGTCAGCTTGCGCAGCTCTCGCGCCAACGCTTCGCTGGTCGACGCGTGCAGCACGCCGTCTAGGAACGCCTGTTGAATCTCGGTGCCCAGACCAACCGGCGCCACCAGGACGAGCGCGCGGATGGCCAGCCGCGGCGCGGACGCCGCGATGCGCGCGACCAGCGCTCCGCCGAAAGAATGCCCCACGAGCACGATCGGCGCCGCGCAGGACTTTTCGATGACTTCGGTCAGGCAATCCACCACCACCGATAATTCCGTGACCGACGATCCAGTCTTGCCATGGCAGGGAAGGTCGATGGCCAGGACGTCCGAGCCGGTCCGCCGCAGATTGCTGGCGAGGCCCGACCAGGTACTCGCATCCCCGAAGATCCCGTGCAGCAGAACCACCGTTGTCGCCGGTCGCGGCACATCGGCGGCCCAGCGCACCACGTTCACGTCGCCGTGGCCCGTCGAGACCAACCGTTCCGTTCTTCCTCCCGCCCCGAGGTCGGCGGCAACTTGCTGGATCGATTCCACCAGCGGCTGCCCGTGCGCTGCGCGGAGCACGTCTCTCTTCGTGACACGACCATTCGGTCCACTCCCGGCGAGCCGTGCCAAATCGAGCCGGTATTCGTCGGCCAGGCCACGCGCCGCGGGAGTCGCAAAAACCCGATGCGCGGCGCCCTCGCGCGCCGGCGAGGCGAGCGCCGGCGCGTCCGAGCGATCCGGCGCCAACCCGGCCAACGGGTGCGTGCCTTGCGCCGGCGCAGCCACCGCGCGCGCACCCGCGTCCGCGGCTTGCGAATCGGGCACGTCATCGGGCGTGGGGGCCTCTCCCTCAAGTTCAATCGCCGCGACCGGCGTGTCCGAGCCGAACACGCCATCGACTTCAACCAGATGGGCAAGCAGGCGCCCATCGCCGGTGGCTGGAATCTCAACCACCGACTTGTCGGTTTCTATTTCCAGCAGCACGTCGCCGCGTTTGAAATCTTCGCCGGGCTTCTTGTTCCACGCGACGACTCGGGCGGAATCGAACGGTTCCCCCATGCGGGGAACGATGAATTTTTCTGTGTATGACATATCAAACCCTACGATGAGTGGCGCCGTCGGGCATGCCGGCCAGGGCCCCGAGATGCTCCAGCATGGCGGTGCAGTCCTGGTTCGATCGGCCGGCCGCGCACGCGGTCCCGAAAAGTTCCAGCGCCGAGCTTCCGAGAAACAAGGGAACGAACAATTCACGCCCCAGCGCAACCCCGAGCGAAAGGTCCTTGTGCCCCATGGCCAGGGGAAAGTCGGGAGAAATGTCGCCGGCGAGAACCTTTTTCGGATAATTGACGTTAATCTGGCCGCGCCCCGCCACGGTGTTCTGCAGAATGTCCACGGCAACGGCAACGTCGATGCCCGCTTTTTTCGCCATGACCAAGGTTTCCGCGGTCAGAACCATGCTGACCATCGACATGTAGTTGTTCACGACTTTCATGCGGATGCCGCTGCCCAGCGGGCCGACATGCACCACCTTGGTCGCCAGCGCGGAGAAAACTTCCGCGGCCGACTCGAAGTCGGACCGATCCCCGCCGGCCATGACCAGCAACTCCCCCGTCTTCGCCTCCGCCGGGGTGCGCCCGACCGGAGCATCCATGAACCGGAGCCCATTGCCGATCACGCGCTGCCCGACATCGAGACTGCACTGCGGCGAAATGGTGCTCATCTCCAGGACAAGCGTTCCTTCGGACGCGCATTCGAGAACACCCCCCTCGCCCAGCAAGGCCGACCGCACATGCGCATCGCGTGGCAATATGCTGAGTACCATGTCGGCCCGCTCGCAGGCTTCGCGTATGCTCCCGCAACCCGTGCCGCCGGCCCCCGCCAGGCCATCGACCTTCGTCCGGTCCAGGTCGAACCCGCGCACCGCATAGCCTCTTGCGACCAGGCGCGCGGCCATCGGGCCGCCCATCGTCCCCAAGCCGATGAAACCGATGCGCGGCGCCATCATGCGCCCCCGTGATTCGGCCCGCCCTGGCCGGGGTGCGCGTCCCCTTTCTTCAGGAACTGAAGAAACTCGGTAACCGCGCCCTCGGGTTCCAATAGATAAAACACTTTGGTATGGCCATTTCGCATGACTTTCGGCTCGGAGTTGCAGCGATAGCCGGCCCGCAACACTTGTTCGTAAACGCGGTCCACATCGGCCACTTCGAAGGCGAGATGGCTGTAGCCGAAATCGCATTGCCGCCTGGCGGCCGTTTCGCCTTGCGGCGTGTAATACTTGAATAGTTCGACGCGGTGCTCGCCATGGCGCAACATGGCCCAGCGGATCAGCGCGCCCGGCAGCGCCACCACCTCGCCCAGCGCCGGCTCGCCGCGATGGTCCATTTCACCGTCGAGATGAAAGCCCAGGAACCCGGTGTAGAAATCCCTGGCATGGTCGAAATCGTTGACGCAAATCGCCGTATGGTGGATTCGCAACGTTGCATCCGTCAGCTTCATTTGTTCACTCCGAAAGCGGAAATCAAGTGTGTGCCGGCGTGATGCCGCGATCTTTCAGGATTGCACTCAGCGCCGCTCCAACCTGCTCGTCGCTTGCCAATGCGGCGCGCTCGAGCACCTCGGAGACCACCGGCGCGGCATTGCTTCCGGTCACATGCACGATCTCGTGATCGAGCCAATCGAAGAGCCGAAATTGCGCATCGCTCACGATGCGTGAACCAATCGAAGTACCGCGCGCGGTCTGCTCCACGATCATCAGGCAGTTGGTCTTGCGCACGCTGGACTCGATCAGGTCCCAATCCAGGCCGAGGGGGTCGAGCGTGCGCAAATCGACGACTTCCACGTCCATGCCGCCCTGCTCCACGATGCGGCAGCAGCGGTCGACCATGGACCCGTAGGTGAGGATCGTGCAATCGTCGCCCGCGCGCGCGATGCGCGCCTTGCCGAATGGAACGATATAGTTCCAGTCGCTTTTCGGCACCAACCCCCGCTGTTTGAAGAGATCGTTGTACTCGACGACCAGCACCGGGTCGTCGCAGGCCACGGCCGCGTTCAGCAGGCCGATGTAATCGTACGGGCGCGAGGGCGCCACGATGCGCCAACCCGGATACAAGGCGAACAGGCCGCTTGCATCCATGGAATGTTGGGATCCGTACCCCGTGCCCGCCGAGACGCGGCTGCGCACGACGATGGGAACCGGGAACGAGCCGCCGAACATATGGCGCACTTTCGATATTTGATTGAACAACTGGTCGGCGGCCACCAGTGAAAAATCGGGGTACATGATTTCCACGACGGGGCGCATGCCATTCAACGCGGCGCCGAGCGCGAGCCCGGTGAAACCATTCTCGCAAATCGGCGCGCCCACGAGGCGATCGGGAAAATGGCTGCCGATGTTCCGGGTCGCGCCCGCGGTGCCGCCTTTGAGCCGATGGACGTCTTCCCCCAGGATGAACAGGTTCTCGAACTGATTCATGTTCCTGAGCATCGCCTCGGAAATCACCTCGACGAACTGCGCCTCCCTGAGATCGTCCCGCGGAACGTCCTCCAGCTCCCTGACTTCGTAGCGGTCGAGCTCGCCGAGGTCGCCGCGGATACCGCGGTCGACCTCCGCCGGATCGGGCCACAAGGCGGGATCAATGCGTTGTTTCTTCTCATCGCCATAATGCTCGACCAGCCGGCCCAGCGCGTTGTCGAGAATGCCGTCGACGCGCGGCCACAGCGCGGCGACATCGCCGGCGGCGACGATACCCAACCGTTCCAGAAGACGCGGAAATTCCTGTACCGCGTCGCGCGCCATCCACGCCTCTTCCTCATCCTTGTCGCGATAGCCGAAGGCGCTTCCCCTCAAGGGGCCCGACTGATGCCGATAACGGTACAACTGCGCTTCCAGCAGCACGGGACCCCGCTCTCGCCGGATGAATTCCACGGCTTCCTGCATGGCCAGCCGCGCGGCGATGGGATTCATGCCATCGAACTCGATCGCGGGTACGCCCAGGGACAGGCCGCGCGCGGACAATCGCGTCTCGCGCGTCTGTTCCGATACGTGCGTCGAAACCGCGTATAGATTGTTCTCTATGAAGAAAATGGTTGGCGTACCGTAGAGCGCCGCCAGATTCATGGCTTCGTAGGTGGCGCCGCTTTGCACCGCGCCGTCGCCGAAAAAGGCCACGGACACCGCGTCGCTGCCGCGCATCTTGTCGGCAAAGGCATAGCCGACGGCATGGGACAGGTTGCCGCCCACGATCGCGTTCGAACCCAGCACCCCGGCCTGCGCATTGCGCAAATGCATGGACCCGCCGCGCCCGCCGCCGTATCCCGGCGACAGCCCAAGAATTTCCGCGTAGGTGCGGTAGACGACTTCTTGCATGGCCTCGGGAACGCCGGCCGCAAGCGGCGAGTAGCCCTCGGGCGTCGCGTGATTCAACAGCTTCGCCAGGAACTGATGGTGCATCCGATGCGTACCGTTGATCTTGTCTTGCGAGCGCAGGGCGGAAATCGCGCCAACGGACGCGCCCTCTTGGCCGATGCTCGAATGGGCCGGCCCATGGAGGATCCCGGCGACGCTCAGTTCCAGCAATTTTTCTTCAAATCGCCGAATCAAAAACAGTTGTTCGAGAATGACCAGGAGCCTGGCGGGCTCGATGGCGCGGACATCCTCGTCGGCAACCGTCAAACGCCACCATGGCGTTTCAGTCTTCAATGGCTCAAGATTTACTGTCATTGCTTATCTCCGTGATCGGCCGGCGCGGGTAACCGATTCGCAAATCTGCGAACCAAGGGCACTAACGCCGCCACTTTCTGTAGATCCTGTACTCGATTCGGCGCATCACGTAATCGATCAGCGCGCCGACGACGCCTATCGTCACCATGCCGGCTATCACGACCGGCGCGTTCAGGTTGCTTTCGCCCTGCACGATCATGTAGCCGAGCCCGGTGGAGCCGACGATAAGCTCCGCGCCGATCAACGACTGCCAGCCAAAGCCGGCGCCGATGCGCAGCCCCGCCACGATATGCGCCAAGGCCGCCGGCAGCAGCACCTCCGTGAGACCCAGCCAGCGGCCGACGCCCAGGGTTTGTGCGGCTTCGAGCAAAGCCTTGTCCGCTAGTTTGGCGCCGATGTACGAATTCACCACGCAGGTGAAAAACACCCCCGAAAATATGACCAGCACGGGGGAAAGGAAGCCCGTTCCTATCCACAGGATGGAAAACGGAACCCAGGCGATCGGCGGGATGAAACGCGCCGCTTCCAACAGCGGCGACAGCGCCCATTCGAGCACCTGGAACCGCCCCAGAAGCAGGCCGAGCGGCACGCCCAGGCAGGCCGCCAACAAGTAGCCCACGCCGAACTTCTCGAGGCTCGAGAACAGATGCGTCTGCAGCAGCGCGCCCGAGTAGGGAACCCGCGTCAGGTCGATGATCTTGTCCAGTACGACCAAGGGGGTGGGAAGGAACTGATGCGATATCACCCCCGCGCTCGCCACCGCGTACCAGCCGATGAACAAGGTGGCCACGCCCAGCGGCGGCAGGATCAAATGAATCAAGAGGCCGCGCAGTTCGTCCGCATGACCGCGATGCGCGCTCAATTGCGCCATGGAATCACCTTGCGCCGAATTCTGAGAAGAACAAAATTCATCAGCATGCCCAGTATCGCGATGCACACCATTGCGATGAAGATCATGCCCGGATTGAGGTCGCGCGTGGCGATGATCAGGATATGCCCCAACCCCGTGAACGAACCGACGAGTTCCGCGGCCACCAACACCATCCAGCAGGCCTGCAGGGAGATCTGCATACCCGCGAATATGGTGGGCAGCGCGTTGGGCACCGCTACCTGCCAAAGCAGGCGCCGCTTCGACGCGCCCAGCACCTTGGCCGCTTCCACCAGCGTGGGATTCAGGGACCGTATGCCCGTATGCGTATTGATCACCGCGGGCGCGAACGCCGCAAGCCAGATGACGAAGATCTTGGCGGTGATGCCGAGCCCGAACCACAGGATGGTGAGCGGAATCCAGGCAATCGGCGCAATGGGTCGCAGTATCTGAAAAATTGGATTGAGATAGGAATCCGCCAGCTCGTTCCAGCCCATGAGGATGCCGATGGGCACGCCGGTTGCGATGGCCATGACGAACCCGGCCAGGACCAGGCCGACGCTCGTTCTGATGTGTACGAACAGGGAGGCCCCCGCATACCCCGGGCTGAGCAGCCACAGAACCGAATCGTAAGCGTCTCCGACCGATGGAAACTTGACGGCCGCGACCAGTCCCAGCGGCCCCGTCGCAAGATACCAGACCACCACCAGAACCAGAATCAAGATTCCGCCGATGGCATAGCGTTTCATGCTGGCGCTCGTGCGCGCGGAATGCCCCCATAAGGGGGCCAGCCGCTGGCGGCAATGACGCCACCGTCGCAAGGAATGGTTGCCCCCGTCACGGCGCTCGCCAGCGGCGAGAGGAGGAACCCGATGACCTCGGCGATTTCCTCGGGCCGCATCAGGCGACCGATGGGCGTTGCGTCGAGAATGGGCCGCAGATCGCGCTTGCCGCGGCGGTCGGCGGGGCGCAAAAACGGCGTGTCCGTCCACCCGGGCGCCACCGCGTTGACGCGAAGGCCGCGGCTCGCCCATTGCACCGCCAGCGCTTCCGTCAGGTTGACGACGCCCGCTTTCGCCGGCCCGTACGCCAATACCGGCCCGGAGCGAAACGCCAGAACGGATGCCAGATTCACAATGGCGCCGCCACCCCGTTCCGCCATGGCGGCGCCGATCACCCGGCAGGCGATATAAGTGGTCTTCAAATGAGAGTCGATGACGGCGGCCCAGGAGTCGACCGTGTATTCCTCGATCGGGCACGGAACTTGTGGAATGCCGGCACAATTGACGAGCCCGACGATG
This sequence comes from Candidimonas sp., assembly GCA_004298545.1. Taxonomy (GTDB): domain Bacteria; phylum Pseudomonadota; class Gammaproteobacteria; order Burkholderiales; family Burkholderiaceae_B; genus SCQX01. Next base: position 17,320 of record SCQX01000223.1, read on the forward strand.
GGCGGCAATTCCACCGCCGCTTTGGCGTGCACCTTCCGAACTTCCGCTTCGTCCAGAAGATTTGCACGGTAGGGGAAAATTTTGCCGGGAAACCGTCGCGCAAGGCTTGATGCCGGCGCGATATTCAGATCCAGAATCGCCGCGCAGCCACCGCCCGCCACCACTCTTTCGACGGTGGCCGCGCCTATGCCGCTGGCGCCCCCAGTGACCACCACGCAGCCCGCTTCGCCACTGATTCCCATAACGGCCACCCTGCCTGAATTTACCGCGCATCGATGGAAAACGTTTGCCAAAATTTAGCGGATACTGCGTTATGATGTCAAGCGGTGAAAGTCCTCAGTCCAACCTCGAGCGCCCGTCGAAAGCCATGCCGCCCACCCATCCGCGTACGAGAAAGAACGAAGTGCGCGCGACCATAAAAGACGTGGCGCGCGAAGCCGGCGTCTCCGTGGCCAGCGCGTCCCGGGCTCTGCACAATCCGGGCCGCGTGAGCGCCGCCATGGTCGAAAAAGTGCGTATCGCCGCCGACTTGCTCGAGTACGTCCCCTACCGCGCCGCCGGCTATCTGGTATCCAAGAAATTCAACGCCATCGGCGCCATCGTCCCCACGATCGACAACGCCATCTTTGCCCAGGCGCTGCACGCGCTGCAGAATCAACTGAACCTCCACGGATATACCCTGATATTGGCCAGCACCCATTACAGCTCGGAGCGGGAGGTGGCCGAGACGCAGGCGCTGATCGAGCACGGCGTGGACGCCATCGTCCTCGTCGGCGAGGCGCACGATGAAAAAGTGCTGCGCCTGCTCGAAGGCAAGCACGTTCCCTACATCAACACATGGACCTACAACGCCGGCGGTTCCGCGCCCTGCGCCGGTTTCGACAATCGGGCCGCCATGGTTCGGCTGACGAACTACCTGCTCGACCTGGGCCACCGGCGTTTCGCGGTCATAGCCGGAATCACGGACAAGAACGATCGCGCGGCCGAACGGCTCGAAGGCGTGCGCGACGCCCTTGCGGCCCGCGGCATGACCCTCCAGAAAGAACAAATCGAGGAAATGCCTTACACCGTCGCCGCCGGCCGCCAGGCACTGCGCAAGTTCGCGTGCGCGCCCACGCCGCCCACGGCGGTCATTTGCGGCAACGATATTCTGGCATTCGGCGCCATCTATGAGTGCATCGCCCGCAAAATCGCGGTTCCGCAGACCTTGTCCATTACCGGCTACGACGACTTCGAACTCTCGTCCCACATGTCGCCGGCGCTGACGACCATACGCGTGCCGGCGATCGAAATGGGCGTCGGCGCGGCCGACTACCTGGTTTCATACCTGGCGGGCAAACCGATGCCGAAATACATGGAGTACGAGGCGGAACTGATCGTGCGCGAGTCGACGGCGCCACCGCCCAGGGCGCGCTGACTGAACCCGCGCCGCGCCCGAACAAAGCGCGAAAAAACGAACACGAAAACCGTTGACAAAATTTATGGGTATCGATAACCTAGCATGGTAAACGTTTTCCAAATTGCCACGTTTCGGCGGTCTGTCTGTGAACAGCCAAGCACGGCACCTCGGCGGTAAGCGCCTGCGGCGGCCGGCAGTTTCCTCGCAAGACCCTCAATAATTTTCGGCACAGAACCACCACAACCACTACCCCGAAGAAAAGCCACCAGAACCATCGCACGAACCGATACCATAAGGAGACAATCGTGAGAAAAGGCTTCTTGACGAACTTGGCCGCCCGTTCGGTGGTCGCGCTGCTATCGATTCCATTGTGCGTCACCGGCACCGCGGCGGCCGCGCCAGCCGCCTCCAGCCAGGCATCCGAGGGCACACTGTTCAAGATCAAGGTTGGCCAGCAGCCCCAGCGCTGGGGCCTCGAGTGGTATATCGCGTCGCAAAAGGGCTGGTGGAAGGAAGTGGGCCTGGAACCCACCATGTTGACCTTCTCTTCGGGGGCACCCGAAATCGCGGCGGGCGCGTCCGGCTCATGGGATGTCGGCGGGGCCGGGAACATTCCCTCGGTGCTGGGCGCCGCCCGGTACGGGCTCCAGACCATCGGCATCGCCGATGGCGAAGCGGCGATCATCACCATAATGGCCACGAAAGACAAGGCCGACGCCTACCTGAAAAACCCGGCGCTCATGAAGGGGAAGACGATTCCCGTTACCTCGAATTCCACCGGGCAGTGGGGCGCGACGGAGTGCCTGAAGAAAAAATTCGGGCTCGGGGCCGGGGACTACCAATACGTAAACCTGTCGCCGGCGGAAATAAACGCGGCGGTCAGCAGCGGCCGCTACGACGTCTCCGAAGTCTGGGCGCCCAATACCTACATCCTTGAATCGACCATCGGCGCCAAAATAATTTGCACCGGCGCCGAAGTGGGCCTTCCCATCACCAGCAACCTGTTCGCGTTGCCGGCATTCGCCAAGAAACATCCCGATATCGTCGCCAAGTTCCTGGCGATCTATCTGCGCGCCATCGCCTGGGAACACGCGCACCCGAAGGAAACGGTGGAATACCTGGGGCAGTTCTTCAAATCCACGGGGGTGAACATCCCTGAAAAATACCTGCCGATCGAATTGCACGACAGGCCCGCGTACGACCTGGCACAGCAGGTGGCAATCTTCAAGAAAAACGCAAACGGGGGATCGACCATGGAAGACTGGTGGAACCAGGTCGGCAACTTCATGATCTCCGTCGGAACGATCCGCAAGGTACCGGACGTCAAGACGCACGTCACCGACAAATACCTGATGATGATCCAGAACGATCCGAAGCTGAAGGCATTCGCGGAAAACAAAGGAGACTGATCGCCTCCACGGGTGTCGTCCGAGAGGGGCGGTCCGGGTCGAAGTGAACCGGGGCCCCGCAACCGCAACAGCATACACAGCCAACTTTCTTGCCCATGCGCCCAACTCGCCACAGCATAGTCGGGGTTCTCACGGTCTTGGCACTCGGCGCCATCTGGTACTTTGCTGCCGGGCCGTTCGACTGGATCGATCTGGCACGCTTCCCGAACCCAAACCAGACGTGGGAGGCGTTCACTCAAATCTCGATTTCGGGATACGCCGACACCACTTTGCTCCATCACGCGGCGCACAGCAGCTGGCTGGTGCTGATGGGCTTCGCGGCGGCCGTGATCGTCGGCGTACCGCTCGGTATCGCCATGGGATACTCGCGCCGAATCGAAGCGCTGTTCAACCCCGTATTCCTCCTCATCCGGCCGATTCCGCCGCTCGCCTGGATTCCGCTGGCCATCGTCTGGCTCGGGCTGGGGGATGCCGCGAAAGTCATGGTGATCTGGTTCGCCGCGTTCGTGCCGGCCGTCATCAACTGTTACGCGGGGGTGCGGTCGATCGAGGAATACCTCCTGGAGGCATCGGACGTACTCGGCATCCGCCGCTACGCGTTCTTCACTGAAGTGGTCATCCCCGCCACCCTGCCCTCCATGTTCACCGGGCTGCGCCTTTCCCTGCAGGCATCGTGGACGACGCTCGTCGCGGCCGAGCTGATCGGGGCGGTCGCCGGGTTGGGCCACGTGCTCACGCAGGCGTCCCTGGACATCTATCCGGCCATGATCCTGGTGGCGATGATCGCCGTGGCAATATGCGGCGGCCTCATGACCGCGGTTCTCGACCTGATTGAAAAATGGGCGATGCCGTGGTGGGGAAAAGCATGAGAACCCAGCGAAACCAGCCCATTCCCAAATGGCAGCTCATCACGCTCAACGTGGTTTCGCTGATCGGCTTTTTCGTGCTGTGGCAGGTGGCGGCCACACTGCATTTCGCGCCAGCCCAATTCCTGCCCAGCCCGATCGCGGTGCTGGAAAAGCTGATCGAACTCACGCGCAACCCCTTCGCCGGCTACACCCTGCAGCAGGACATCCTGTCCAGCCTCGGCCGGTTCGCGCTGGGCTTTATCCTCGCGGCCCTGATCGGCGTGCCGCTCGGGCTTGCCATGGGTTGGTTCCCCTGGGTCGACGACATGGTCAGCACGCCATTCAACGCGGTGCGTTTCGTCGCCCCCATAGCCTGGGTTCCGTTTGCCGCGCTGTGGTTCGGGGTGGGCATCGGCGGGCCCGTCCTGATCATTTTCACGGGCGCGTTCCCGGCATGCCTCATCAATTCTTACCGCGGCGCCAAATACGTACCGACGCAATTCATCGAGGCGGCGCGGATGCTGGGCGTATCCAACTTCCGCGTGATCACGGACGTTCTGCTGCCGGGATCGATCCCTTCCATCATCGCCGGCTTGCGGGTGTCCGCAGGGCTTGGCTGGATGTCGCTCGTCGGCGCCGAACTGATCGTCGCATCGAGCGGCGTCGGCTACTTGCTGGTGAAGGGCCAATCCAACATCGATACCGCAATCGTCATGAGCGGCATGATCTCGATTGGTATCGTCGGACTGATCATTGATGTCCTGCTGCGCCTCGTGGAAAGGCGCGTCCGCGTCAAGCGCGGGCAATGAATAGAGCCGCCACATCGGAGACAACACAATGAGCGACATTCAATTCGAGCGCGCCAGCCGCACATTCAAGCGCGACGGTCGCGACCTGCTGGTCCTGGACAACATCGACTTCCACGTCAGCGAACAGGAATTCGTGGCCATTGTGGGGCCATCCGGCTGCGGTAAGACGACGTGCATGAGAATGGTTGCGGGGTTGGAGTTCCCCACTTCGGGCACGGTCAAAGTCGCCAATAAAGTCGTCACGCAGCCGGGCCCCGACCGCGCCGTCGTCTTCCAGCAATTCGCCCTGTTTCCGTGGAAGACCGTGTACGAAAACATCGAATTCGGCCTGCGCGCGAAGGGCCTGAGACAGGCGCGCCGCAAGGAGATCATCGCGCACTACCTGAAGATCATGAATCTGACCGGCTGCGAGAATTCCTATCCGCACCAACTCTCGGGGGGCATGCAGCAGCGCGTGGCCATCGCGCGCGCCTACGCGCTCGACCCATCCGTGCTGCTGATGGATGAACCATTCGGCGCGCTGGACGCGCAGACGCGCGTCGTCATGCAGGAGGAACTGGTCAAGCTGGCGCGCGTGAATCCGCGCACGGTACTGTTCATCACTCACTCCGTCGAGGAATCGGTGTACCTCGCCGACCGGGTCATCATCATGACGAAGAGCCCGGGCAGCATCAAAGAAACCGTGGATATCAAAACCATCCGCCAGCGCGAAAACTGGGATACCCACAGCAAAATCGAAGAAGTCATGGATCTTGAATCGTTCGTCCACCTGCGCACACACATCTGGAAATCGCTGCGCGAAGAACACGGAGGGGAAGTCGACGCAAAGGGCGACGGCGCCTGACCGGCACTGCCGCCGTTGCTTGCGCCCCGCCCTTCCGAAGCACGGCCACCATGGATCGTCATGAAACATCAAAATTTTATGTTCCAGAAACCGACAGACGCAATTAAGAGAGGAGGTTCAAATGCCTAGTATTTCTTGGAAAGCAATGACCTGCGGCGTGGTGGTCGCCATCAGCGGCGGGCTCTTCCCGCTCGGCAGCCAGGCCAAGCCATTGACCGAGATAAAAGTAAGCTATCAGCCTGCGGTTTATTGGGCCCTGCCCTTTTACATCGCCACACAAAAAGGCTGGTGGGCCGAACTGGGGTTGAAGCCGAAATTCAGCGTTTTCCCGGCTGGCGTTCCGCAAATGGCGGCGTCCGCGTCGAAATCCTGGGACGTCGGCAGTACCGGATCGGTTCCGGCTCTGCTCGGGTTCCAACGCTTCGGCATCCTGCTCATGGGTATGAGCAACGACGAATCGGCGGCCAACGACCTGATGGTCGGCAAAGACAAGGCGGCGCAATACCGAAAGGATCCGCAAGCCATCAAAGGCCAATCCATCGTGCTGACCGCCAATTCAACCGGCGATTACGCGGTGCAATCCTGCCTGAAGAAATTCGGCCTCAAAAAGACCGACGTCGCCATAAAGAGCATGGGGCAGTCGGAGATCATGTCGGCCATGTCGTCGGGCAATGCGACGCTGGGTGGACTATGGGCGCCCAACACCTACACGATGGAAGAAAAGGCGGGCGCGCAGGTTCTGTGTTCCGGGAAGGATGCGGGGGTCGTCATTCCCGGCGCGCTGGTCGTGCGCGCGGAATACGCGAAAGAGCATCCGGAGAACGTCGCAAAATTTCTGGCGATCTACGAGCGCGGCTGGAAATGGGCGAACGCGCATCGGCAAGAAGCCGTCGCCATGATGAAGAAATTCTATGACGAAGGCGGCGTGAACATTTCGGATTCCGCCATGAACAAAGAATTCGACACGCGGCCCACGTTCGATCTGTCCGAGCAGCTCAAAGTGATGGATCGTTCGAAGGGCCAATCCGAAGCCGACGGCTGGTTCACGAAGATCGCGGAATTCATGCGCGGCAGCGGGTCCATCCAGTCGACACCGAATCCGAAGGACTATCTGACCGATCAGTTTTTCAAGAAGGTCGAATCGAACCCGACACTATCGGCATTCGCCAACAACGCGAACTAGCCAAACGGGACACCAACCATTCAAAACACGCGGTTGCAAGGACACACAATTGGCTACTGACACTCCAATCCATCTGAAGCAGGCACAGAAATCGCACGATGCGGAAACGGCCGACGCACAGCACGTCGTGCTCGAGATGCTGTCGACGATCGAGAAAAACGGTGAATCGGCCGTCCGCGAGTACGCCTTCAAACTCGACAAATGGACGCATGACATTCTCGTCACCAGCGAGGAAATCGAGCGGCGCACGCATGAGGTTCCCGCGGCGGAGCGTCGGGATATCGACTTCGCCGCCACGCAGGTCTACGAATTCGCCCTGAAGCAGAAACAATCGCTCAGTGAATTCGAAGCAACAACGAGCACCGGCGTGACCGCCGGGCAGCGCGTCATTCCCGTCAACGTGGCGGGATGCTACGTTCCAACGGGGCGCTACGCCCACATCGCATCGGCCTACATGAGCGTGGCCACGGCCAAGGCGGCCGGCGTGCCCACCATCATCGCCTGCTCGCCGCCCTATCGGGGCGGCGGCATCCATCCGCATGTCCTGTATGCGCTCAAAAAGGCCGGCGCGGACGTGATCATGACGCTCGGCGGCGTGCAGGCCATTGCCGCCCTCGCCTACGGCTTGTTCACCGGCAAGCCGGCCGACATCGTCGTGGGTCCGGGGAACAAATTCGTCGCCGAGGCAAAGCGCACCCTGTACGGTCAGGTGGGAATCGATGTATTCGCCGGCCCATCGGAAATCGCCGTCATCGCGGACGACACCGCCGACGCGGCAGTCGTGGCAAGAGACCTGGTGGGCCAGGCGGAACACGGCCACGAGTCTCCGGCATGGCTGATCACCAACTCCGAAAAACTGGGGCGCCGCGTGATGGAACTCGTGCCGCAACTGATTGAAGCCCTGCCGCCCACGGCGCGCGATGCCGCCGGATCGGCCTGGAAGAACTACGGCGAGGTGGTCCTGTGTGCCACGCGCGAACAAATGGCGGCGGCCGCCGACAAATACGCGCCCGAGCATCTGGAAGTACAGGCGGCGGATCTCGACTGGTGGCTGAAGAACCTGACGTGCTACGGCTCCCTGTTCCTCGGCGAGGAGACGACCGTCGCCTTCGGCGACAAGGCCAGCGGCACGAACCACATCCTGCCGACCAAGGGGGCGGCGCGGTACTCGGGCGGGTTGTCCGTCCATAAATTCATGAAAACACTCACATGGCAGCGCATGACGCGTGACGCGGCGAAACGGATCGGCGGCACCACCGCCCGGATTTCCCGCCTCGAGGGCATGGAGGCACACGCGCGCACTGCCGACTACCGGCTGAAGAAATATTTCCCCAACGAGAACTTCGAACTGGGAACACCGGTTTCGGTGTAGTGCCGCCCGGGTCGACGATAATCTACACAATGGACAAATCCGCAATCCACGCACTGTTCGACCTATCGGGACGGCGCGCGCTGGTCACCGGTGGGAATTCGGGCATCGGCGAAGCCATCGCCCACGCCATCGGGGCCGCGGGGGCTCACGTCGTACTGGTGGCCCGGCGCCAGCCGGAACTCCAGGCGGCCACCGGGCGCCTGCGGCGCGAAGGCATCAGGGCAGACTATCTGCAAAGCGATCTGGCAACCACGCAAGCCGCGGGCGCGCTTGGCCGGCAGGCGCTGGCAACCCACGGCCGCATCGATATTCTGGTCAACGCGGCGGGGGTGAACCTGCGGGAACCGTTCGCCACCGTCACCCCTGCCACCTGGAGCTGCCAGATCAATCTGCACCTGGGTGCGCCGCTTTTCCTCACGCAGGCACTCGCACCCGAAATGCGCGCGAACGGATGGGGGCGCATCATCAACATCGCGTCGCTGCAGTCGTACCGCGCGTTCCCCGACAGCGCGCCGTATGGGTCCGCCAAAGGCGGCATCATACAGCTCACGCGCGCGATCGCGCAGAACTGGTCGCCGCACGGAATCACCTGCAACGCCATCGGCCCAGGCTTCTTCCCCACGCCGCTGACGCAAGCCGTGTTCGACGATGCCGGCGCGGCCGCCAGGCACGCGGCACAAACCTGCATCGGGCGCAACGGAACGCTGGACGATCTGCACGGTATCGCC
>SCQX01000224.1 GCA_004298545.1 Candidimonas sp.
CCATGAAGTCCCTACTTACATTCGGGGTTTACCCTAGTCTTCGGTGTTGGTACGGTTGAAACCAAGTCAGCCGTACCAGGCTGGCTACCTGATCAATCCGCGGCCGAATGACCGTGGCACATTGAATAGGAGAACGTAATGAAAATGACACGCACAACAGTCGCCATGGCCGCGATCGTCGCTTCCTTGAGCCTGCTGGCAGGGTGCTCCAAGAGCGATGATTCGTCGAGTACATCGTCAGGCCAGGGGTCCACTTCGTCCGCGCCGGCTCCCGAACCGGCGCCGGCATCCCCAGGCACGGCGGCACCCGCGCCTACCCCGGCGCCCACGCCAGCGCCCCCCGAGACGGCTCCGGCACCAACACCCGCACCAGCATCACCCGGTTCGGCCGCGCCAGGCCCGTCCGCGCCCGGGTCATCCCAGCAATAAATCTTCCCCTGTCACGGCACCAGACACCGGAATTCCAGAAGGAGCTTCCATGAAGACACGGACCATCATCATCTGCACCAGCGCGCTGGCCATCCTGGGCGGTGCGGCGGCGCCCGCAATGGCGCAGCAGACGCAAACCCCCACGCCGCAACGGCCACCCTCGACACAGCAGGCCCCGGGACAGCAGACCCCCAGTGCCAATTACTCCGACTCGCAGCTGAAACAATTCGTTGGCGCTTCCCAGCAAGTGGCCGTCGTGGTTCAAGAGTACAACCCCAAGCTGCAGGCTACCCGGGACGAAACCGCACGCGAAAAAATCGTTCACGAAGCCAATGAGAAAATGATTGCCGCGGTCCACAAGGAAGGCATGAGCGTGGACGAATTCAACACCATGAACCAAGCGGTGCGGCAAAACCCCTCACTGATGAAGCGCGCACAGAACATCGAACGCGCACGGGGCGGCGCCCAATAACGGAAGCGCGGCAACCCCCATCGGCTATCGGCGCAGGAACACCACGGCGTAGACCACGCCGTTGCCGATGGCCAGGGCGGCGGCCAACAGCATCTGCACGCCGTGCGTCAATCCTGGGGGGTAGATCGCCAGTAAGAGATAGTGTTCCAGAAAGCCACCCGGGTACCCTTGCTGGCCGCCAAGCTGGCGCAACAGGTTCTCCAGCGGCGTGAGCGGGCAGATCAGCCCCAGGGCGGCCACCACGATTCCCCAGAGCAGCGCGGGCAGGTGCCACCAGATCAACCGCCGGCGCCACAGGCCCGGAAGCGCCCCGAAGATGACGAAAACGATGAACGCGGCGTGCGCCAGCAGGACGACGTCGGCCAGCGCACGCCAGACCGCCATCGCGGTCACCAGGCGCCATGGTGTTCGGGGATGCGCGACACCAGCGGCATCGTCACCACGAATACCAGCGCCGATATCGCGTACACCAGCGCCTGAGTATCACCTGGATCGGCGGAACGCGTCAGGATGGCGGTAATGATGGAAACGGTCGTTATCTGCCCGATCTGCAGAGACATCGTGCGTATGGCGGCAATGGTGGACGAGCTTTGCGGGGCAAGCTGGAGGCCCGCATTGCGCGTTGCCGGATTGAGGCCGCCGCCGCCCGCGCCGATGAGAAATGCCGCTCCGGCAAGCCAGGCGTAGGCCGAGAGACCGCCCAGCGGGTGGGCGGCCAGCAGCGCCACGCCGACAGCCACCACCACGCCTCCCAAATAAAGCGGCATGCGATACCCGGTGCGCCGGATCGCCAAGGCCGCAACCAACGAAAGCAGTATCGTGGCCGCCCCTTGAGAAATCAGCAGCGTTCCCGATCCCAGTGCGTCGATGCCGTAACGATTGGTGGCATAAAGTGGCAACAGCGCCACCATGCCCGACCGCACGCCGCCATAGACGGCATTGACCACGTTCACCACGCCAAAATTTGGCCCATGGATCAACTCGGGCTTGATGAACGGCGCGGCGCGGTCGCGAATATGGCGCAGGAACAGCCACAGCACGACAACCGCGACGGCCGCATAGACGAGGAAGGACGGCGACCAGGGCAAGACACCCGGTTCCCCAAGGTTGCTGACCGCCAGCATCGCCGCGAACAGGCCCACCGCGAGCAGCCCCATTCCCGACCAGTCCATCTTGGCGCGCTTCTTGCGCACGAGTGGCGGGTCGGGGGGTATGAAACGCCGTGCGAGCAAAACCGAGGCAATGCCCAGCGGCACGTTGACGAAGAAGATGCCACGCCAGCTCCAGTAGGTGACGAATAGGCCACCGAAGATTGGCCCTATCATGGCGCCTATCGGAAAAATGCTGCCGAAAAGACTGACCGCCCGATCGCGTTCCTTGCCGAAGTAATCGATGACGAGGCCCGTCGCCGAAGGCGTGAACCCCGCGCCGCCCGCCGCCTGCACGGCCCGCAGCGCCACGAGCATATAGATGTTGCTGGCCAGGCCGCACAGCAGCGAAGCAATGGTGAACGCCGTGACGGAATAAAGGAACACGCGCCGCCGGCCGTACTGCTCGCTGAGTTTGCCGGTGACCGGCAGCATGAGCAGGAACCCGAAGGAATACGCGGTGATCGTCCAGCCCGCCCAGTTGATCGGCGCGTCGAGATCGTGCTTGAGAGAATGCAGGGCCGTTGCCACGATCGTGGAATCAATGGCCATCATCATCAACGCCAGCCCAATAATCGCAAAAACCTGTACGCGATGTACAGGCTGCCCCGCCGTTGTACTCATCAAGAATCTTTTGGACGCACGGGAATCGGCCGCGACGCCCGCTTCTCAGACAGAGTGTAGCAGTTCATGCGAATGCCCAGACCTACCCGTAACCGGCGACGATGCGCCATCAACGCGGGCGCGCCAGGAGATGCCGCCGCGCTGCCCCAGGAGCCCACCGCCCCCACACAGGATAAGTCCTATACTGTGACGACGGGTCGCGGCTCGCACGGGCCGCGCGTCTCTCAAAGCGCCAGCCACGCGGCGCGCGCCATTCAAAGCTCCAGTCGAACCGTTCCGGTTGTGAATCAGCTATGTCCACGCCAGCCTGCATACGTCTACTCATCGTCGATCCACAGAACGATTTCTGCGATCTGCCGGCGGACCGCAGGGCAGCGGGCCAAACCCCGGCGCTGCCGGTGCCCGGCGCGCATGCCGACATGCAGCGCCTGGCGGCCTTCATCGACCGCGCCGGCACAACGCTCGATGAAATAGCAATCACGCTGGACAGCCACCACCGCCTGGATATCGCCCACCCAGGGTTCTGGCGCCAGGCGGGCGGCGAAGCCGTCACCCCCTTCACTGAAATCCGCTGCGCGCAGGTGGAATCGGGGGAGTACCAGCCCGCCGATTCGCGGGGGCTGGAACGCGCCATCGGCTACCTGCGCCGACTGGAATCCCAGGGCCGCTACACCCTGATGGTGTGGCCCGAGCACTGCGTGATGGGAACGTGGGGGCGCAACGTCCACGCGGCGGTGCTCACCGCCACACGGCGCTGGTCGCTGGCCGTCAACAAACCCACCCGCTTCGTCACCAAAGGGCTCAACCCCTGGACCGAGCACTACAGTGCCTTGCAGGCCGAGGTTCCCGACCCCGCCGACCCCGAAACACAGTTCAACGAGGCACTGTCCGACTGGGCACGCGAGGCAGACACCCTGCTGCTGGCCGGCGAGGCGGGCAGCCACTGTGTGGGCGCCACCCTGGAACACTTGCTGGACCACTGGCCCCCCGAACTGGCGCGGCACATCACCCTGCTGGCCGACTGCATCAGCCCGGTCAGCGGGTTTGAAGCAGCCTATCAGGGGATCCTCACGCGCGCCAGGGCGCGCGGCGTGTCTGTCGTGCCATCCACCGAACTCGCGTAAAGCACAGGCGCGCAAATGCGTCGGTTGAATTCGCGCATCAGCCGGACTCGTCCATCAACCGATCCGCTGAATTTGTGCAAATCATATAGTTGACATTGATGAATGCCGTCTCTATGATCCGACGGGTATGCTGCCCGATGCGGGCGGCGCGCCATCAATCCCAATAGCCTGAAAGGCAAACCACGCAGTCGCGGTAAATTCGAAGCAACAAATAGAGGCAGCCCCGCCAGCGCAACGGGGGTCGCGCATCGGCGCATGGCCACAGGCCCGGCTGTCCGGCACGAAGGAGGAGCATGACATGCAATCCAGGCAGGTTCGCGGCGCCGACGTCGTTGCAATGACCTTGGCCAAGCTTGGCGTGAACAAGGTGTTCTCGGTGTCGGGAAACCACATCATGTCGATCTACGACGCGCTGAACGACCACCCCATCGACATCATCCACGCGCGCCACGAGGCGGCCTGCGTTCACATGGCCGACGCGTACGCGCGAACCACGGGTAATATCGGTGTCGCCATGGTAACCGCCGGCCAGGGGCACACAAACGCCTCGGCGGCGCTCTTCACGGCGCGAGCCTCGAACGCACCGGTGCTGCTCCTTTCGGGGCACGCGCCCCTGAAAGAGCTGGGCCACGGCGCCTTTCAGGAACTGCGCCAGGCCGATTCGGCGGCTCCGCTCACGAAGGCATCGTGGACCGCGCAGCGCACCGAAGATCTCGGGCGCGACATCGCCCGCGCCGCGCGCATTGCCAGCGGTGGCCGACCGGGGCCGGTACATCTCAGCCTGCCCACCGACGTGCTCGAACAGACCATAAGTTCCAGCGACGCGCCCATTCCCGACGCGCTGGCGGCATGCGCCGCGCCGATGCCGCTCTCAGAGGCCGCAACACGACAGACAGTGACGGCAATCGCGGCGGCGCAACGCCCACTGATACTGTGCGGCCCCACCTTGTGTCGCGCCGGTGGCCAGGCGCTCATGGACCAGATGCGGCGGGCATTGCGGGCCCCCGCGGTGGGCATGGAAAGCCCGCGTGGAATCAACGACCCCAGTCTCGGCACTTTCGCCGGCATTCTCGCACGGGCCGATCTGCTGGTTCTGATCGGCAAACCAGTCGACTTCACCCTGCACTTCGCGCGCGCGCCGTTCGTGTCGCCCGACTGCCGGTTCATCGCCCTCGAGGCGGATGAGGAATCGCTCGCGGCCACCCGCAAGCAGTTGAATGATCGGCTGATTCTAAGCGCCTCGGCCGATGCGGTCAGTGCGGCGCGGGCCTTGGGCGGCGCCACGCCCGACGCGGGCAATGAACGCAACGATGCGTGGCTGAACGAGGCGGTCGCGGCCTTCGCCTATCGTCCGCCATCGTGGCGGACGA
>SCQX01000225.1 GCA_004298545.1 Candidimonas sp.
GCGTGGCTGAGACAGGGTGTCCGGAAGTGTTTCGGATGCGGGCCTCGTGCAAGACCAAACCCTTGGAGAATTCAGATGTCTTTGATGCGTGAAATGTTGGAGGCGGGGGTGCATTTTGGCCACCAGACCCGCTACTGGAATCCAGAGATGGCGCCGTTCATCTTTGGTCAGCGCAACAAAATTCATATTATCAACCTGGAACAAACGGTTGCCAAATATCTCGAGGCGACGAAATTCGTACGCCAGGTTGCCGCCAAGGGCGGCACCATACTGTTCGTGGGCACGAAGCGCGCGGCCCGCGAACTCGTGGCCGCCGAGGCGGTGCGCTGCGGCATGCCGTATGTCGACAACCGCTGGTTGGGCGGCATGATGACCAACTTCAAGACGGTCAAAAGTTCCGTCAAGCGGCTCAAGGAAATGGAAGCTCAGCAGACCAGCGGTGTCACCGAGCGCATGAGCAAGAAAGAGGCCCTGATGTTCGGCCGCGAATTGGCCAAGCTCAACAAAGCTATCGGCGGCATCAAGGATATGGGCGCGTTGCCCGATGCGCTGTTCGTGATTGACGTGGGCTACCACAAGATTGCCGTGGCCGAGGCCCGTACGCTGGGCATCCCGATTGTCGGGGTGGTGGACACCAACCATTCTCCGCACGGCATCGCCCACGTCATTCCCGGCAATGACGATTCCGCGAAAGCGATCGCACTGTACGCGCGTGGCATGGCCGATGCGGTGCTCGAGGGGCGTGAACAGAATCTCAATGGGCTGGTCGAAGAGATAGGCGGGGGTGGCGAGGAATTCGTCGAGGTCGAATCCGAGCCCGGCCATGAATGATACCGGCAGGATTCACGCTTCGTCTGAAGCGGCCCGGGATCGCGTTTGACCGCGTTTCGCGCCGGTATGTGAGTGGTGAGATCGGCGGGATCGAAGCATCCCGCTTTGATTTTCTCATGTACCGGTATGATGATCATTTGATATTGGAGAGTTACAGTGGCTCAAATCACCGCCGCGCTGGTCAAGGAACTGCGCACGCGCACCGATGCGCCCATGATGGAGTGCAAGAAAGCATTGACGGAAGCCGATGGCGACTTGACGCGCGCCGAAGAACTGCTGCGCGTGAAGCTTGGGAACCGGGCCAACAAGGCCGCGAGCCGCATTACGGCGGAAGGATTGGCGGGCGTATTCGTATCCGCCGATGCGACACTGGGCGCGCTGGTGGAAGTCAATTGTGAGACCGATTTCGTTGCTCGCAACGACGATTTCATCGGCTTCGTGAACGGGCTGGCGGAACTAGTGGCAATCAGCAACCCCTCCGACGCGGCGGCACTCGCCGCCTTGCCGATGGGTGCCGCCACGGTGGAAGAAACGCGCACGGCACTGGTCGGCAAAATTGGCGAGAACGTCTCCGTGCGCCGCTTCGAGCGGTTTCAAACGAAAGATCACCTGGCAAGCTATGTGCACGGCGGGAAAATCGGTGTTCTGGTGGAATTCTCCGGACCGGCGGAAACCGGCAAGGATCTCGCGCTGCACATCGCCGCGGCAAAGCCGCGGGCATTGAATGCCGAGGGTATTCCGGCCCGTGATCTCGCCACTGAACGCTCCATCGCCGAACAAAAGGCGGCCGAATCTGGCAAACCCGCCGCGATCGTGACCAAGATGGTAGAGGGTTCCATTCAGAAATTCCTCAAGGAAGTCACACTGCTGTCGCAGCCGTTCGTCAAGGACGATAAACAGACGGTCGCGCAGATGCTCAAGAGCAAAGGCGCATCGGTCAGCCGGTTCGCCGTGTACGTGGTGGGCGAGGGAATCGAACGGAAATCCGGCGACTTCGCGGCAGAGGTTGCCGCCGCGGCGGGGGCCGCCTGAACGTCACCCGACGGCTGGAGCGCCGCAAGATGCCTGGCATCGGCGCGCCCAGCGGCACCTCTTTTCGTTGAATCGTTCCCGAGGCTATTCATGACCACCAGTTCGTACAAGCGCGTCCTTCTCAAGCTGTCCGGCGAAGCACTGATGGGTGACGACGCTTTTGGCATCAATCGCGCCACCATCCTGCGCATGACCGAGGAAATCGCCGACGTCGCAGCGCACGGCATTGAACTGGCAATCGTGATCGGAGGTGGGAACATTTTCCGCGGCGTCGCGCCAGGCGCCCAGGGTATGGATCGGGCAACGGCGGACTACATGGGCATGATGGCCACCATCATGAATGCGCTGGCTTTGCAGGATGCACTCAAAAATCGGGGCATGGACGCGCGCGTGCAGTCGGCCCTCAATATCGATCAGGTGGTTGAGCCCTACATACGCCCCAAGGCGTTGCGCTACCTGGAGGAAGGCAAGATTGTCGTGTTCGCGGCGGGCACCGGAAACCCGTTTTTCACCACGGACACCGCCGCCGCGTTGCGCGGCGCCGAAATCGGCGCGGAAATCGTGTTGAAGGCAACCAAGGTCGACGGCATATACAGCGCCGATCCGGCAAAGGACTCTTCTGCGACGCGCTATTCCCGCATCAGCTTCGATGAGGCCATCGTGCGCCGCCTCGAAGTCATGGACGCGACGGCGTTCGCGCTATGCCGCGACCAGAAGCTTCCCATCAAAGTGTTTTCCATCAACAAAACGGGCGCGCTCCGGCGCGTGGTGGATGGTGAGGATGAAGGCACCCTGGTTCACGTTTGAGGAAAGAAATAACCATGAATCCATCCGAAGTCAAGAAGTCGGCCGACGCCCGCATGGCCAAATCCATCGAGACGCTGAAGACGAATTTGTCGAAATTGCGCACCGGGCGTGCTCACGTCGGAATTCTGGATCACGTGCTGGTTGACTACTACGGTTCGCCGGTGCCGGTAAGCCAGGTTGCCAACATCACGCTCGTCGATGCCCGTACCCTCAGCGTGCAAGTGTGGGAGAGGAAAATGGCCAGCCCGGTCGAGAAGGCCATCCGCGAATCGGACCTTGGCCTCAACCCGATCGCCATGGGGGAGAATATTCGTGTGCCAATGCCCGCCCTGACGGAAGAGCGGCGGCGCGACCTCACGCGGGTTGCCAAAGGCGAAGGCGAGGATGCCAAGATCGCCGTACGCAATTTGCGGCGTGAAGCGAACGAATCCCTGAAGAAACTGGTCAAGGAAAAGGAAATATCCGAGGACCAGGAGCGCCGCACGCAGGACGAGGTGCAAAAGCTTACCGACCGGTACGTGCTCGACATCGACAAGCTCGTTGCCCAGAAAGACGCCGAGATCATGACGGTCTGAGCCGCCGGACGAGCAATCCGGGCCATCCATCCATGTTTCCAAGTTCCACACAGGCGATCCCAGAACAATCCGCGGTTCCGCGGCACCTTGCGATCATCATGGACGGCAACGGACGATGGGCGACGGAACGGTTCCTGCCACGCAGCGCCGGCCATGCGCGTGGCGTCCAGGCCGTACGCCGTATCGTCGAGGCCTGTGGCCGGCGCAATGTGCGCTATCTCACACTGTTTGCGTTCAGCTCCGAAAACTGGCGGCGTCCGCGGGAAGAGGTTTCATTGCTGATGCGTTTGTTCATCCAGACGCTTGAAAAAGAGGTCGACAAGCTCGAAGAGCAGGGTGTTCGGCTGCGCGTCGTGGGGGACGTCTCCGCTTTCGAGCCACGGCTGCGTCAGCTCATCGAGATGGTGGAGACGCGCACGGCGCACAACACCTTGCTGAACCTTACCGTCGCGGCCAACTATGGCGGGCGTTGGGACATTCTCCAGGCAATGCGCCACATGCTGCGGGCCGAGCCGGAATTGGCGACTCATCTGAACGACATCGACGAAGCGCGGCTGGCGCCGCACCTGTCCATGGCCTGGGCGCCCGAGCCCGACCTGTTCATTCGCACCGGCGGCGAGCAGCGCGTTTCGAATTTTCTGATCTGGCAATTGGCCTATACTGAACTGTATTTCACCGACAGCTATTGGCCAGATTTCGATGCCAACGCGCTCGACCGGGCATTCGCCTGGTATCGGTCGCGCGAGCGGCGCTTCGGGCGAACCAGCGAACAGCTCGCCGACGGACCCGCGGGTCGATAGACAGGGGAGCACCGTGCTGGGGCAACGTGTCGTTACTGCCGTGATCTTGCTGGCCGTGCTCCTTGGGGCGTTGCTGCTCACTTCGCAGCCATCCATTTTGCTGGCGCTCCTAGTCGTCGCGGCGTCGTGCGCGCTGTGGGAATGGCTGCGCCTGACGTGGCCCGTGAAGCCGTCGCCCGGCCCGTTGGCTTGCGCCAGTCTGTTCGCGCTGGCGCTGTGCGCGCTGGCGTTCTTGTGGCTCGACCCGAGCGCGCCCGAGTGGGGGTTGCGATCGCGCGAAATCGCGCACCGCTGGCTGTTGCCCGTGGTTGTTGCGCTGTGGCTGACGGGGGGGCTTGGAATGGTCGCGCGCGGTCACACTGCGTCGCGTGACGGTGCCGCCTTGCTCAGCGTTTTCGGCGTTCTGGCGCTGGCGGCGGCCTGGATTGCACTGGCCGAACTCTTTCTCCAGCGCGGCGCCTGGTTTCTGGTGTCCTTGCTGGCTTTGGTCTGGGTCGCTGACATTTTTGCTTATTTTTCGGGAAAGGCATTTGGACGCCACAAACTGGCACCAGCCATCAGCCCGGGAAAAACATGGGAAGGCGCGGTGGGCGGTGTCGTCGCCGCGGCAGCGTGGGTAGCTCTCAGCACGCTATGGCCGGGGAGCTTTGGCGCAGCGTTGCGTGATCGGTGGTCGTGGCCCGCAACCCTGGGAATCGCGGTGGGGCTTGCCGCGTTGTCCATCGTTGGCGATCTCTTCGAATCACTGCTCAAGCGCCGCGCGGGCGTCAAGGATTCCAGTAATCTGTTGCCCGGCCATGGTGGGGTGTACGACCGCGTCGATGCGTTGCTGCCTGTCGCACCGCTGGCCTTTCTGCTGGCTCAGGCGGGGATTCGATGATCATGCAGAACATCTGTATTTTGGGTTCGACGGGGTCAATAGGTGAAAACACGCTCGACGTAATCGCGCGGCACCGCGACCGGTTCGCGGTTCAGACACTCAGCGCGTATAGCCGCATCGAGCGCCTCGCACAGCAGGCGGCGGTTTGCGCTGCGCGCGCCGTCGTCGTGCCCGACGTGGCTGCGCGCGAACGTTTCACACGCGCCTGGACGGGTCATGGCGGTCTGCCTGAAATCCGCGTGGGGAAACAGGCACTGGTGGACTCGGCCGCCGATCCCCAGGTCACCACGGTGATGGCGGCGATCGTCGGCGCGGCCGGTCTGCCGCCAACCCTGGCGGCGGCGCGTGCGGGCAAGCGGGTTCTTCTCGCCAACAAAGAGGCGTTGGTGGCGGCGGGAAACTTGTTCATGACGTGCGTGCGCGACAGCGGCGCGGCCCTGCTGCCCATCGATAGCGAACACAACGCAATCTTTCAGTGCCTGCCGCGATCGGCGGACGCGCGTGCGCGTTCGGAACGCCCCGACGGCGTGCGCCGCCTGCTGCTGACGGCCTCGGGCGGGCCGTTTCGAACGACCGATGTCTCCCTGCTGGCCGATGTCACGCCCGATCAGGCTTGTGCCCATCCGAACTGGCGCATGGGGCGCAAGATCTCGGTCGACTCCGCCACCATGCTCAACAAGGGGCTGGAAGTCATCGAGGCGCACTGGCTGTTCGCCATGCCGGTGGCCGATATCCATGTGGTCGTGCATCCGCAGAGCCGTGTGCATTCCATGGTTGAATATCGCGACGGCTCCATTCTCGCCCAGCTTGGCCAGCCGGACATGCGTATCCCCATCGCTTACGGCCTGGGCTTTCCCGACCGCATCGACAGCGGCGTTGATTTATTGTCGCTGGCCGCGCTGGGGCACCTTGATTTCGAAGAGCCTGATTTCGCTCGCTTTCCGTGTCTGAAACTGTCTTTCGGCGCCGTGCGCGCCGGGCAGGCGGCGTGTGTGACGCTCAATGCCGCCAACGAAGTCGCCGTTGCCAATTTTTTGGGTCGGCGAATTCGCTATACTGAGATTGCACGCGTGATCGAGCGTAGCCTGGAACGCCAGGCGGGGCGCCCCAGTTGCGTCTTCAACTGCCTCGACGACGTATTGGCGCTCGACCGCGAGACACGAACTTTCGCGTCGGAATTGTGTCTTGCTTTGTAGCGGTCGCGCCATTCAGCGTCGCGTGAAGACCCGCGCATCCGGTGCGAACGCGCCGAACTTTTCCATTCAGCCCCTTCTGCCATGTTGTATACGCTGCTGGCTTTCCTACTCGCGCTTGGCGTGCTGATCACTTTCCACGAATTCGGCCACTACTGGGTGGCGCGGCGCTGTGGCATTCGGGTACAGCGGTTCTCGGTCGGTTTCGGCAAGGTGTTGCTGCGGCGAACCGACCGGGGCGGGACCGAATGGGCATTGTCGGCGATTCCACTGGGGGGCTACGTCAAGATGCTCGACGAGGCCGCGCCCGGCGCCGGCGAGCAGGAGCGGCGGCAGGCCTTCAACCACCAGCCGGTCGGCAAACGCATGCTGGTCATATTGGCCGGCCCTGTGGCGAATCTGCTGCTTGCGGCCATTCTCTACACTATCCTGGGTCTCGTCGGAAGGGTCGAGCCGCAGCCCATTGTGGCCGCGCCACCCGCGCACTCCGCGGCGGCGGCGGCGGGATTCCAGCAGGGCGATCGCATCGTCTCCATAGACAATGCCGTTGTCCGTTCCTGGAGCGAGGCGCGCTGGCATCTGATCGACGCGCTGACTTCAGGTGGCGACGTGCCGATCATCGTGGACCCTGGCAAAGGTTCGATGCGCGAATACACGCTGCATCTGGAAGCTCCCGGGCACGTGTCGGAGAATACCGATTTGATGGCCGCAGCGGGGCTGCGGCTGGCGCCAGGCCGACCGGTGATCGATCGTGTCAGCGCGGGGAGGGCGGCCGCGACGGCCGGCTTGCGCGCGGGCGATATCGTGGTGGGGGTGAACGGCCTGGCGCACCCAACGATGAGCGAGCTGGTTGGAAACATACAGACGCATGCTGGGGCGCCGGTCATGCTGAATATCCTGCGCGATGACAAGCCGTCGTCCGTCGTCGTCTGGCCAGTTGCCGAAACGGCAAAAGATGGCGCCCGGGTGGGCCGCATCGGCGCGCTGCTGACCGCCGACGTTCCTGTGACCAACGTACGCTACGATTTTCCGGAGAGTGTGGTCAATGGCGTGGGGCACACGTTCGAAGCCACGTGGCTATCGCTCAAGATGATCGGGCGGATGGCCACGGGCGGCGCGTCGCTGCGCAACATCAGCGGCCCGGTGACCATTGCCGACTACGCCGGACAAACGGCCCGCATCGGCCTGTCCGCCTATCTGGGGTTTCTGGCATTGATCAGCGTCAGTATCGGCGTCCTGAACCTGCTGCCCATTCCGTTGCTCGACGGCGGCCAGTTCGTGTATTGCGTGCTGGAAGCGGCGCGTGGGCATCCCGTGTCCGATTACTGGCGGCTCAAGGGGCAGCAATTTGGCCTGGGACTGCTCATGGCGCTGATGGTGCTCGCCTTTTTCAACGATTTTTCCCGTCTTTTCAGCTAGCCCGAACAGCAGTACCCGAGGCGATCATAGTCGCGCGCCGCGGGCGGTTCGCGTACCCGCCGCTGTGTGCGTGACGAGACATCGGCGCCGTTCTGTCTTAAAATCCCTCACCATTTGATCGGTCGAATGGGGGGTTGGAGCCGTTCGCCTTCGGGCACGCGCGCTCTGAGTTAAAATTCCCCACCATTTGGCTGCTCAAACTCTGAGGACATCCAGGATGCCGTCCTGCCGGAATTTCCGATTCATCAAGCGCGTTTTGCCGTTTTTGCTGGCGGCGATGCTCATGCCGGGCCTCGCCAGCGCGCTGACGCCGTTCGTCGTGCACGACATCCGTGTCGACGGCTTGCAGCGGGTGGATCCCGGCACCGTATTCACCTATCTGCCGGTCAAGGTGGGCGAAACATTCACGCAAGACGACGCCGCCAAGGCAATCCAGGGCCTGTATGGTTCAGGGCTGTTTTCCGACGTGAAGATCGACGATCAGGGCGGGGTGCTTGTCGTGACGGTCAAGGAACGGCCCACCATCGCCGCGGTGTCGTTCAACGGCATGCGCGAATTCGACGCCAAGACCATCATCAAGTCGCTCAGCCAGGTTGGATTCGGGCAGGGGCGCGTGTTCGACCGTTCACTGCTCGAGCGCGCGGTGTTCGAGCTCAAACAGGAGTATCTGTCGAAGGGCAAGTACGCCGTCCAGATAAACCCGGTCATCACGCCGTTGCCGCGCAACCGTGTCGGTGTGAGCTTCGACATCTTCGAAGGCGATGTGGCGCACATCAAGCAGATCACGTTCGTCGGCAATCACGCATTCTCGCAAAGTACTTTGCTCGATCAGCTGGAGCTGACCACTTCGGGCATCATGACCTGGTATACCGATACCGACAAATACTCGCGCGAAAAGCTCGAGGGCGACGTGGGCCGGATTCGCTCGTTCTATCTCGATCGCGGCTACCTGGAGTATTCGGCCGAGCCGCCACAAGTGTCGATCTCGCCCGATCGGCGCGACATCTACATCACCTTCACGGTGCACGAAGGCGAACCGTACAAATTGCACAGTGTGCAGTTGGCCGGCAATCTGCTCGGTCTCGACGACAAAATCCGCAAGCTCATCGCGGTCAAACCGGGACAGACCTTTTCCGCCGCCAAGACCAATGCCACGGCCAAGGCCATTACCGACTATCTGGGAAGCCTGGGGTATGCGTTCGCCAACGTCAATCCCAATCCGGTCCTCGATCGGGAAAAGCACGAGGCCGATCTAACCTTCTATGTGGATCCAGGGCGGCGCGTCTACGTGCGGCGCATCCGTATCGGTGGCAACACCAAAACGCGTGATCAGGTCATCCGGCGTGAAATGACGCAGCAGGAAGCGGCCTGGTACGACGCCAACAGCATCAAGCAGTCGCGCGACCGCATCGACCGGCTGGGTTACTTCAAGGATATCAATATCCACACGGCGCCGGTTCCAGGATCGCCCGACCAGGTGGATGTCGATGTCGATGTCAAGGAAAAACCGACCGGCATGGTCAACCTGGGTGTGGGGTACGGCTCGACCGACAAGGTGATGCTCTCGGCCGGCATCAGTCAGGACAATGTATTCGGCAGTGGCAAATCGCTGTCGTTGCAAGTGAACACCAGCCAGATCAACCGCGCGGCCGTACTGTCGTCCACCGATCCGTACTGGACGAAAGACGGCGTCAGCAAGACGACGTCCGTTTTCTATCAGCGCACGTCGCCGTTCGACACCAACAGCAACCAGGGCGATTTCAATGTCACGACCCTTGGCGGCGGACTGAATTTTGGCGTACCGATCTCTGAATTCGACCGCGTGTTCGTTGGCGCGCGTTTCGAGCACAACAATATCGACCTGCTCAGCGATCCCCCGCAGGCCTACCGGGATTTCGTCAATGCCTATGGGCAAAGCACGAACGCCGTCATCGGCAATGTGGGATGGTCGAAGGACACGCGCGACAGCGCCCTCGCGCCGACCAAAGGGAGTTATACCAACCTGTCGACCAGCGTCGCGACGATGCAGTTCCACTACTACATGCTCAGCGGGCAGCAGCAGTACTATATGCCCTTGACGCGTGGGTTCACGCTGGCGTTTAATGGCCAGTTCGACTGGGCCAAGACGTATGGCGGCGACAAGCCTTTCCCGATCATCAAGACGGTGTACGCTGGCGGTATCGGTTCGGTGCGCGGTTACGAGGGCGCATCGCTGGGTCCGCGCGATCCGGTGACCGGCAACTACCTTGGCGGTACGCGCCGAATCGTCGGCAACCTGCAGCTCTACATGCCGTTTCCGGGAGCATCACGAGATCGCACGCTGCGGTGGTTCCTGTTTACCGACGCCGGGCAGGTGTCCGATACGGCGGGCAGCGGCCTGACTTGCACGTCGTCGCCCAACCATCCCGTCGTCGATCCGTGCGGCTGGCGTTTCTCGGCGGGTGTGGGGCTTTCCTGGCAGTCACCCATCGGGCCATTCCAGCTGTCATGGGGCCATGCCTTGAACGCGAAGCAGGGCGACGACAAGCAGGCGTTCCAGTTCCAGATCGGTACGGGTTTCTGATCGCTGCCATTTAATGGCACAATAATCCTTTTAATTTTCCGCTTTACGCAAGGTAGATTTTTCATGACGTCTCAGATCGCATTGAAACTTTCCGGTTTAACCCATCGGATAAACCGCCAGGGCAGTGCGCTGGCGATTGCCGCCGTGTTGGGCCTGGGAGCGGCGATGGTTACCCCGGCACCGGTACACGCTGCCGACGGCACCAAGATCGGCTTTGTCAACACGGAAAGAATCCTGCGTGATTCCAAACCTGCGAAGGCGGCGGAAGCGAAGCTTGAAGCGCAATTCAAGGGGCGTGACGCCTCGCTGCAGAGCATGGCGTCCACGCTGCGGACCAAGGCGCAGCAATTGGACAAAGACGCTCCCGTGCTGTCGGAGGCCGAGCGCGTCAAGCGCCAACGCGAACTGGCCGATCTCGATTCCAACTTGCAGCGCAAACGGCGTGAATTCCAGGAAGATTTCAATCGTGCCAGAAACGAGGCGTTTTCCAGCATCGTGGCAAAAGCCAACGCCGCCATCAAGAAAATTGCCGAACAGCAGAATTACGATTTGATCGTGCAGGATGCGGTGACCGTCAGCCCGCGGGTGGATATTACGGATCAAGTGCTCAAGGCCTTGGGTAATTGAGGCTCCATGTCCGTTTTGCTAGCGCGCGAACAGGCGCTCACCCTGCATGAACTGTTGGCGCAAGCAAACACGGCCCACCTGGACTACGACATTGCCGCCGGCAGCGGGGTGCCGGACCCCCTCATTCGCGGGATCGGATCGCTCGCTGGCGCTGGCGCCAGCGAGATCAGTTTTCTAGCGGACGCCCGGCTGGCGCATCAGCTGGAGAATTGCGCGGCGGCGGCCATCGTCATGACGGCGGCGGCCCGTGACTCGATGCGCGGCCGGCAACCGCCCTATTGCGTTGTTCTGTGCAGCCAGCCGTACCTGATGTATGCGTTGCTGGCGCAGTGGTTCGACCGGATGCGCTTGAAGCGAATCGCCAGCGGCGTGCATCCCACAGCGCTGGTCGATGATGGCGCACTCCTTGAGGATGACGTCGGCATCGGCCCCTACTGCGTGGTCGAGACTGGGGCGCGCATCGGTGGCGGTTCACGCGTGGGCGCTGGCTGCACGATAGGCACCGGGTCGGTCGTTGGTCGCCAGTGCCTCCTGTATTCGCATGTGACGCTCTACCACAACGTCAGGTTGGGCGCGCGGGTGATCGTGCATTCGGGCGCCGTGCTCGGTGCCGATGGGTTCGGTTTCGCGCCCGATCCGCGGTCGGCCGATGCCGCCTGGGTGAAAATTGGCCAACTGGGCGGCGTCACCGTGGGTGACGATGTTGAAATCGGCGCGAACACGACGATTGACCGGGGGGCGATCGATGACACGGTCATCGGTGACGGTGTCAAGCTCGATAACCAGATCATGATTGGGCACAACGTGCGGGTGGGCGAGCATTCGGCCATGGCCGCCTGTGTCGGCGTGGCGGGTTCGACGACCATTGGCCGGCGGTGTACGCTGGGCGGGGCCGCAATGATTTCCGGGCATCTGGTCATCGGCGACGATGTTCACGTATCGGGCGGGACCGCCATCACCACGAACATCGACAAACCTGGGCGCTACACTGGCGTCTACCCGGCGGCCGAGCATTCCCAGTGGCAGCGTAATGCCGCCGTTGCCTCGCAGCTTGCTCAATTGCG
The DNA here is from genome assembly GCA_004298545.1 of Candidimonas sp. Taxonomy (GTDB): domain Bacteria; phylum Pseudomonadota; class Gammaproteobacteria; order Burkholderiales; family Burkholderiaceae_B; genus SCQX01. The sequence goes on from SCQX01000225.1 coordinate 11,792, forward strand.
TCGCCGCCTGCGGCAGCTCGAGAAACAGGGTCGAACCGATTAGTGGCAAGAACCAAGGGCCGACCGCGCAGGAAACTATCCAATGGAACTAGACATAAAAGAAATCATGGCCAGGCTCCCGCATCGCTATCCGATGCAGATGGTCGACCGCGTCCTCGAGATGGTGCCCGGAGAGCATATCGTGGCCATTAAGAACGTGTCGGCGGACGAGCCCTTTTTCAGCGGCCACTTTCCTGGCAACCCGGTCATGCCGGGCGTGCTCATCCTTGAAGCAATGGCGCAGGCGGCCGCCCTGTTTTCGTTCGATGGTGAAAAAGGCATTCATACCGGTGGTAAGAAGATGGCCTACTATCTGGTTGGCATCGACGATGCGCGCTTCCGCCGTCCGGTCGTGCCCGGCGACCAGTTGCGTCTGGAAGTGGTCGCGGACCGCATCAGCCGTTCCATGTGCAAATACAGAAGCTCCGCGAAAGTCGACGGGCAGGAAGTGGCATCGGCGACCATCATGTGCGCGATCCGCGTCGTGGACGATTGATCCATGGGGGGGGCTATCCACGACACGGCCATCGTTTCCGCTGGCGCCAGGCTTGCCGCCGGCGTCACGGTGGGCCCCTACAGCATCATCGGTGAACACGTTTGCATCGGCGCGGGCAGCGTCGTGGGGCCGCACTGCATAATCGACGGTCGCACGACGATAGGCGAAAACAACACGTTCTATCGATTCTGCTCTATCGGCGGGGTGCCGCAAGACAAAAAATACGCGGGTGAACCGACACGGCTCGAAATCGGCAACGGCAATACAATACGCGAGTACGTCACCATCAGTACCGGCACCGCGCAGGACGCCGGCGTGACCCGCGTTGGCGACGACAACTGGATCATGGCGTATGTGCACATTGCGCATGACTGCCAGATCGGCAGCCATACCGTGATCGCCAACGCCGTGCAGCTCGCCGGCCACATTCACATCGACGACTGGGCCATCGTCGGCGGCTTGTCGGCCTGCCATCAGTTCGTGCATATCGGCGCGCACACGATGATAGGGGGCACCAGTAGCATCCGTCAGGACATTCCTCCGTACGTGATGGGGGCCGGCGATCCGTTCCGTCCCGTCGGCGTCAACGCCGAGGGGTTGTCGCGCCGCGGTTTCGCGCCGGACGTGGTAGCCGCCGTGAAGGAGGCGTACAAGGTTCTGTACCGGCGTCAACTGAGCGTCGAGCAGGCAACCGCGCATATTCGCGCGCTGCAGCAGTCGCACCCGCCGGCACACGCCGCGCTGCAGGTACTGATCGATTTTCTTGGCAGCTCGACCCGCGGCATTGCACGCGGATGACACCGCGCATCGGCCTGGTCGCGGGCGAACCTTCCGGCGACCTCATCGCGTCGCGAATCATGCGGGCGCTCATGCGCGCAAACCCCGCGCCACGTTGCGCGGGCATCGGCGGCCCCGCAATGTGCGCCGAGGGGCTGGAGATGTGGCATCCCATGCATGCGCTGACCCTGTTCGGCTACGTCGATGCGTTCAAGCGCCTGCCGCGGCTGATGGCAACCTACTTCGACGTCAAACGGCGCTGGATCGCTCATCCGCCCGACGTATTCGTCGGAATCGACGCACCCGACTTCAATTTGCGCCTCGAGCGCGCGCTGAAGCGCGCCGGCATACCGACGGTTCACGTCGTCGGGCCGTCCATCTGGGCGTGGCGCTATGAGCGTATCCACAAGATTCGCGCGGCGGTATCGCACTTGTTGGTGCTTTTTCCGTTCGAGGAAGCGCTGTATCGCAAAGAGGGCATACCCGTGACCTATGTCGGCCACCCGCTGGCCGGCGCCATTCCAATGGCGCCTGACCGACCCGCAGCCAGGCGGTATCTCGGTATCGATGACAATGCCCGCGTTCTGGCCATGCTGCCCGGAAGCCGCGCATCGGAAATCCGCCTTCTCGCGCCGCGCTTCCTGGAGGCGGCAGGGGCGCTGCAGGCGCGCGATCCTGCGCTGAGAATCGTCGTACCGATGGTCAATGCCGCGCGGCGGGCGCAATTCGAGGCGGTCCTTCACCGCTGGCCGGCCGTGAATTGCCGCATCATCGGCGCGCCGGATTCGTCGCTGCGTGTCGAAGGTGTTGAGCGACACGAGGAATCGAGCGCGCTGTATGCCACCCGCCCGCCTGCGTGGACTGCCATGGAAGCGGCCGACGCGGTTCTGGTGGCCAGTGGCACCGCCACTTTGGAAGCCGCGCTGTTCAAGCGTCCGATGGTGATCTCTTACGTGCTCTCGCCGGCGATGCGCCGCCTCATGGCGTGGCGGTCCGGCCAGAGCCGGCCCTATGTGCCGTGGGTTGGCCTCCCCAATGTGCTGCTGAACGATTTTGTGGTCCCCGAGCTGCTGCAGGACGCGGCGACGCCGCAGGCGCTCGCCCGCGCGACGGAGGAGGCCCTGTACGACACGACCCTGGCGCAGCGCCTGAACACGCGTTTCACGCGCCTGCACGAAAGTTTGCGGCGCGACACGGGCGACCTTGCCGCGCGTACCATACTGAACCATGTCGGGGCGGGCGCATGAAGCCGGCCACGCAATCGCCGGCCGAATGCATCGGGATTTGTCCGTCGATCCTTACCGCGGGCCTCGATGAGGCGGGCCGCGGGCCGCTGGCCGGTGATGTTTTTGCCGCCGCGGTGATTCTTGACCCGGTTCGCCCGATCGCCGGGCTGGCCGATTCCAAGACCCTGAGCGCGCCACGCCGCGAACAGCTGGCTTTGCTCATTCGCGAACGCGCATTGGCCTGGGGTGTCGCTTCGGCAAGCGTCGCGGAGATCGACACGCTCAACATCCTGCAGGCGGCGCTGCTGGCCATGCGCCGCGCGTGTGCCGCGCTTGTGCCATTGCCAGAGCTCGCGCTCGTCGACGGCAACCGCGTACCCCAGGGCCTCCCTTGCACTGCGCGCGCCATCGTCAGGGGAGACGCCCTGATCAGCGCGATCTCGGCGGCATCCATCTTGGCCAAGACCGCGCGTGATGCCTACTGTATGACCATGCATCGCGCCTACCCCCAATACGCGTTCGATCGTCACAAAGGATACGGCACTGCGCTGCATCTGGCGCGCCTCGAGGCATTCGGCCCTTGCCCCTTCCACCGCCACAGTTTTGGTCCCGTCAGGCGCGCGGAGGCGCTGGCCGAGCGACGCCGCGCCAGCCCGCGATGAAGTACATTGCGTCGCGCGAGAACCCCGCGTACAAGCTGATCGCGCGTATCGCCAGCGGCAAGGCGCCGGGTCGGACGATACTCGAGGGCGTTCACCTCTGTGGCGCGTGGCTCGATCATGGCAAACGGCCCGATCTGGCACTGTTCGACGAGAACCGGCTGCGTGCAAGCACCGAACTGGCCGAACTGGCCGCCAGAATCGATGCGCACTCGTGCCTGGTCTGCGCGCCACGGCTTGCGCACGCGGTTTCGGAGGTCGAACATGGCCAGGGGGTAATCTTCGCGGTAACCATCCCCTCGGTGGAGGATTCGCCAGTCATCGACCGGAACTGCGTGTGGCTCGATCGCATCCAGGATCCGGGTAATCTTGGCACGCTGCTGCGCACCGCGGCGGCCGCGGGGGTTGCGCACGTTTATCTGTCGGAGGGGTGCGCACGGCCATGGTCGCAAAAAACACTGCGCAGCGCCCAAGGCGCCCATTTCGCTCTGTTTATCCACGAACACCAGGATCTCCACGCGCTGCGCGCGCGGCTGGCGATTCCGCTGATCGCGACGGCCGTGCGACACGCGTCCTCCATTCACGATGTCGCGTTGCCGCTCGACTGTGCCTGGTTGTTCGGGCATGAGGGGCGCGGCGTGGCGCCCGATTTGTTGGGCCTTGCCGATCAGCGGGTCTTCATACCCATGGCGCCGGGCGCGGAATCGCTCAACGTCGCCGCGGCGGCCGCCGTTTGCCTGTTCGAGCAGCGGCGGCGCCATCGATGCTCATCGTCGAACTCCTAGTGCGTGAGCGCGGGCCAACCAAGAACTCGTCCGTAAAAAATCATGCGAAGCACTCAGCTCAAGCGAAGCACTCAACCCAAATTATGTTGACTATGAGATGAACCTTGCTAAGGCCCACGCATGCCGCCACCGCGAGCCGTCTGGTGGAGCCAGGGGCGGGGCCGGCGTTAAGGCGTGCGCCGGATGCTGACGAAGGAAAGGCGGGGGCCGTCGGCGGGCGTGTTTGAGCGGAGCCTCGCGGGGGTTTGCGAGACTCCGCGAGTTCGCCCGCCACCCGCCTGGACGAGGCAGATCCGGATGAAGCACGCCGTGCCGGCCCCGCCCCTGGCTCCACCAGACGGCGCCTTCAAATACCCACCACGTCGAATTCCATCAATACTTGAACAACAAACGCGCTAGTACGTCTGCTGGTTGAGACCTATTTCTTCCAGTATCTTGGTGGAAATCTCTTCGATTGAGCGGGTGGTGGTCGACAGCCAGGGA
>SCQX01000226.1 GCA_004298545.1 Candidimonas sp.
GCGCGAGCGGCCACATTGTGTATCGATGTGGTGTGCCGCCGTGCGCCATTCACTACGGCTGGGCCTTGCACTGGACGGGGGCATGCTGGTCGGCCGTCCATGTGGCTGTCTTGCCTTTGCCGCGCAGCTGGTAGCGGTTCGATGCGTACCAGTAGCCGGATGCCGATCGAACCTGCGGCAGGACGGCCGTCTTTTGGCCCGGCAGATTGACCCGGGCCTTGCCGTCGGGGAACGACGCGGAAAAGTGGGTGCCGTCCGCGCAGGTGAAGAACGCGGCCGGTATCTTGCTGGCGGCGGACCCGCAACCCGTCAAGAAAATCGTCGCGAATGCGGGGGCAAGAATTTTCAGTGTCATACCGCGCTTTTTACCACACTAGATGTGTTTCGCCCGTGCATCGTCCTGTCTCCTCCAACCGGTGGCCAGTGTGACGCCGGCGTGTCTCATGGCTTGCGCAGGGCCACGTCCACCGGTGTGGCGCCGAGCAGATCGACCAGCACGCGCGGCTCGATGCTGATCAGGTAGCCCCGGCGGCCGCCGTTCAGGTAAATGACCGGGTAGTCCATGAGGGTCGTTTGCACCCAGACCGGCATCGTATGGCGAGTGGCGAACGGCGAGGTGCCGCCCACTCGATAACCGGAATGCTTTTCGGCAATCTCGGGGTGGCATGGCGCGACTTTCTTGGCGCTGATCTGGCGCGCAAGGTTTTTTGTGGAGACTTCGCGGTCGCCGTGCATCAGAATGATCAACGGGTGCGCGTTCTCGTCTTCCATGATCAGTGTCTTGGCCACGCGATGGGGGTCGACGCCCAGTTGCCGCGCAGCCTCCAGGGCTCCGCCGTGTTCAATGTATTCGTAGGGATACCCTTCGAAGGCCACGTGATGCCGCCGAAGGAATTGCGTGGCCGGTGTTTCCGAGACGTGTCTTTGCTTGTTCATGATCTTGCCGCCGGTCCGTGCGTCAGGCTCTGGGATGGTGCTGCGCGTGCAATGTTTTCAGGCGCTCGTGGGCGACGTGGGTATAGATTTGCGTGGTGGAAATGTCGGCGTGGCCCAGCAGCATCTGTACGACACGCAAGTCGGCGCCATGGTTCAGCAGGTGCGTGGCGAAAGCGTGGCGCAGGACATGGGGGGAGAGCGGTGACCGGATGTCCGCCGCCAGCGCGTATTTCCTCACGATCAGCCAGAATGACTGGCGTGTCATGGGCGCGGCCCTGGCCGTGACGAACAGGGCGTTGCAACGGCGCAGCCGGATCAGTTCCGGGCGTGCCTGTTTCTGGTATTCATCGATCCAATGGCTGGCTTCCTCTCCCATGGGAACCAGGCGGTCCTTGCCTCCTTTGCCCATGATGACACGCACCACGCCTTCGTTCAGATTGACATCCAGCAGGCCCAGGTTGACGAGTTCGCTCACGCGCAGGCCGGTGGCGTAGAGCGTTTCCAGCATGGCGCGGTCGCGCAGCCCAAGCGGTGTGGTGGTATCGGGCGCGGCCAGAAGCGCCTCGACCTGGCTTTCGGATAGCGTCCTGGGGAAGCGCGCCGCCTGCTTGGCCGCGTGCAATGACAGGCAGGGGTCGGCCGCCACTCGCCCTTGCCTGAACGCCCACACGTAATAGCGCCGCAGCGTGGCAAGGCGGCGGTTGGCGGTGGTTGCCTTGCTGGCCGCGTGGCGCGCCGCGAACCAGCGTTGGATGTCTTCCGCCCGTGCCTCATCGAGCCCCTTGTTCGCCGCGGTGCCAAGCCATTGCGCGAAGGCGGTGAGATCGCGGCGATACGCGCTCAGCGTGTTGGCCGCCAGGCCGTCCTCCAGCCACAGGGCGTCCACGAAGCTGTCGATCGAAGCGGGGGGAGAGAAAGTCACGGCAATCCGAATGTCTGTTGAAAACGGGCAGGTTCGATCTTACGCTTCACATCCCGCGGTGGTGTGCGGCCTGCCGGTTCGCGCGCCGCGGTGCCGCCGGGCGAGTGTGTGTGGGCGCTATTGCCGATCGGGGTCAACGCCGCGGATGCGCGCGCGGCCGATGCAATAGGGATACCGCGGTCCGGGTCAGCTCGATGACCATTCCCAGGCAAGTGAGCCCCCAGGCGCCAACCGCCAGGGCGAACATGAGCCACGGTATCGGATAGAGAAATGGCAGGTCGAATGCGCGCATCATCTGTTCGGTGGCAACGCAGTACATGCCAAGGGGGAACACCGCGCCCCAGTAGAGCGGGTCGTAGCGCAGGGGGAAACGGCGTATCACATGGCGCCAGACGCCCAGGAGCAGCAGCATCGGTATCCACCAGCTTGCCGTTGCCCAGTACAGGATCGTGAATCCTTTGAGGAAAGGCGTGAGTCCGGCGAGAAACGGCGCATGGATCGTGTTTTCGACGAGGCGGGCACCCGCCAGCGCCGAAATGGCCATCGCGCCCATGTTGATCCAGTAGGGCGGCGACAGATCGCTGGGCGAGAACTTGAAGAAACTGTAGCGGTAGAAGATGAGTGAAATGATCCAGATGTAGAACATGCCACCCCATAGCCACATCGACAGCGCGAGAAAATTGAACTCGAGCTGATAGGGCCGCGGCCACTCGCGCGACAGCAGCGCCGCCAGCACGGCGACCGACTGCGTGGCGACGACGGCAAGCAGCCAGGCGCCGGTGATGCCGCGCTCGAGCGTGGGTTTCCTTCTTTTGACGGTGAATGCCGTGAACACCGTGTAGGTCAGGCCGAGCCAGAGCGCGGTGCCGATGCCGAAGCAGACGATTGCCGCGCGCACGCTGTGGGTGACCAGCAGGAGTTGCACGCCCAGGATGCAAGATGCCGCAGCCGTGGTGAAGAACCCCGGACCGATGCCGTGGTCGCACAACTCGCTGGTCATCCGCCGCGGGTAGCGGATGGCGCGCAGCATCGTCAGGGCGACGAGTACGCCGTAGGCCAGCAGGTTGAATCCGAAGAGGCCCTTTGCCAGCGTGTCGAACTGCAGGTCGCTTGCCGCGATCGAGAGAATGCCCGTCGCCATGACCAGTGCGAAGTAGGCCGGCGGAAGCGATTCGACGCTGGGCGGGAGTGTGGCATCGCGTGAGCGCATAGCGGTGTTTCCCATGGCGGTGTTTCCGTGTGGGGGCAGGCGCCGCGCCGCGACGTCAGACCGATTCCAGTGCCTGATCCAGGTCGGCGGTCAGATCGTCGATATGTTCGATGCCGACGCACAGGCGCACCAAGTCGAGGCTGACCCCGGCTTTTTTCAGTTCTTCGCTATTGAGCTGGCGGTGGGTCGTCGTGGCGGGGTGGCAGGCCAGCGTCTTGGCGTCGCCGATGTTGACCAGCCGCTTGATCAGCTGCAATGCATCCATGAAGCGGGTGCAAGCCTCGCGGCCCCCCTTCACACCGAAGCTGAGCAGCGACGACGGGATGTCGCCGTCCATGTAGCGCTGCGCGAGGCCATAGTCACGATCGTCCTCGAGTCCGGCGAAATTCACCCACCCCACCTTGGGGTGCGCTTTCAGGTGGCGCGCGATCGCCAGCGCGTTGGCGCAGTGGCGCTCCATGCGCAAGGGCAGGGTTTCGATACCCTGGAGGATCAGGAAGGCGTTGAACGGCGAAAGCGCCGCGCCCATGTTCCGCAGCGGAACCACGCGGGCGCGGCCGATGAACGCGGCCTCGCCGAACGACTCGACGTACACCACCCCGTGGTAGCTGGGGTCGGGGGTATTGAATTGCGGAAACCGCGGGTTGCCCTTCCAGGGGAATTTTCCCGAGTCCACCAGTGCGCCACCGATGCTGTTGCCATGCCCGCCCATGTATTTGGTGAGCGCGTGCACGATCACGTCGGCGCCATGTTCGAACGGACGGCACAGGGCGGGTGTGGGAACGGTGTTGTCCACGACCAGCGGCACGCCCGCCGCGTGGGCGACCCGGGCCAGCGCGGCGATGTCGACGACGTTGCCCGCGGGGTTGCCGACCGACTCGCAATAGACCATCTTGGTGTTGGCATCGATGGCGCGTGCGAAGGCCGTGGGGTCGCGCCTATCGACCATGCGCACCTCGATTCCCTGATTGGGCAGTGTGTGACAGAAGAAGTTGTAGGTGCCGCCATACACTTGTCCCGTGGATACGATGTTGTCTCCCGCCTTGGCGAGCGTGTGGACGCACACGGTGATCGCCGCCATGCCCGAGGCGACCGCGAGTGCTCCCACGCCCCCTTCCAGCAGGGCCACGCGTTCCTCGAGCACGGCGTTCGTGGGGTTCTGTATGCGCGTATAGATGTTGCCCGGTACTTTCAGGTCGAACAGGTCGGCGCCGTGCTGGGTGCTGTCGAAGTAGTAGCTCGTCGTCTGATAGATGGGTACGGCAACGGCGTGCGTTTCCGGGTCGCCGGCGAAGCCGCCGTGGATGGCAATCGTCTCCCGCTTCATGGTGGTTCCTTTCAGGGATGCGGACTATGGGCGGCGGCCGTGCGGCGCACCGGTCGTGAGAGCAGGGCAGTGTATCGGATAAGGGCGGGTTGCGGGGGGATGTGATCCTCCGACGTGGCAGACTATTGATCGAACGGGTCAATCGGCCCGGCCGTTCGATGCATTTTGCACGTGCTTGAGCCGCTGTTCGAAGCGGTGCAGTACGTCCGCCCCGTCTCCTCGGAAGGAAGCGCCATGCATGATGGCGAGTGTCCGCGGAGCCAATGCCGCCAGGCGCGCGAAAGTGGCTGCTGTCTTGGTTGTGTACGGAATTGCGTCGTGGAAGGGGCCCTGCTGGTCCTTTTCCAGCGCGTCGAACGCGGGATCGAGCACCGAATCCGCGACGGGCACGGGGTTGCCGTGCTGCAGCAGCAGGTCGGAGCAGAAGAGCACTTTTTCAGTATCGTCGAAGAGCAGGGATGCGCCCCAACCGTGTGGCACGTGGGGCGTGGCAAGAAATTTGAACGTGTGGCGCCCGGTGCGTATCGTATCGCCGTCGGCGAGCACGCGTGGCGCGCGCCGAGCGTAGTCGTTGATGCAGGTCGCCGCGGCCACCTGGCCCGCGAGGGCGGTTGCGCCCGGAACGGTTTCGAGCCAGCGGTCGAGCGCGCCGCATTCATCCGACTCGAAGTGGCTGAACCCGATCCAGCGCAGCGATGCCGGCTCGATCAGCGTTTTGACGGCCGCCAGGATTTCGGCGAAATCGCCGATTTTCCCCGTGTGGTAGAGCAGCGGCTCGTCGTCGCGAACCAGGAATTCATTGAACTGCAGATCGATCCCCGGAACGTATACGGATATTCGAAAAATGTCGGGTGCGATCTCGTTGATGTCGGCCATCTGTAATCTCCACGTTGCGCGCTCCCGCGCGGGAATAGGGGCACTAGCTTAGACCATGCGCGGGCCCGGTGACAGCGTGCGCTTCCCGGCGGCATCGGCGCGGACGGTAGCGTCTTCCATCGACATCGGTTCACGGCCGATTTGACTATCGTTATATAGGTATATATATTCCGAGAGGTTGTGATTCGTCATCTCGTCGCAGTGCTCCACCCGGTCGGAAGCAGCGCGAAAAAAATGGTGCGGAAGGCATGAGATTGAAAAACGTGGTGGCGCTGGCGCTGGTTGGCGCGGCGGCGTGGATGCCGGCGGCCCGCGCGGGCGATTTGCTGGTGGCGGCCGCGGCCAGCCTGACCAACGCGTTCACCGACATGGGCAGGCAATTCCAGGC
>SCQX01000227.1 GCA_004298545.1 Candidimonas sp.
ATCCAGGGCGATATGCCGAGGTCCACCGCCAGGAGTGCGCCCGTGTATCCCCCTGCGCCCCAGAAGGCCACCTGTGCGAATGACAGCAGGCCGACATAACCGTAAACCAGATTCAACCCGGTGCTGAGAATCACGAATACCAGTGCAACTGTTGCAACGGTTGTCACATAAACGGAGTCGAGCGCGAACGGAATGCAGGCCAGTAACAGAAAAAGGGAAGCGCTCAGGCCCGCCACGCATGATTTAGTCGTCTTGTTCATACCCTCATCCGTCGACCGAACAACCCGTAGGGGTAGAACAGCAGAACGACAATCATAAAGATGAATGCCACTGAATCCTGTAGCACGCTCGATCCCAGCCCTCCGGCGATACTCTCCATTACCCCGATCAGGAGCGCCGCAATCGCCGCCCCCGGGATGCTCCCCAGGCCGCCAATGATGATGATCGCAAACGCCTTGAAGAGCATGGGCAGGCCCATGAGCGGGTCTATCGCATACAGCGGCGCGAGGGCGGCCCCCGCGAGTCCGCACAGCCCTGCCCCGACGAAGAGCGCGAGGCGGCCTGTCTTCGTCGCGCGGATGCCTACCACCGCCGCCGCCTCTCTGTTCTGCGAGATGGCCCGCATGGCCTTGCCCTGGCGTGTGTGCTTGAGGTACCAGTACAGCAGCGTGAACGCCACGACGGCTACCACGACCGGCAGAAGGCGCACCCCCGGGAGCACCGCTCCGAGTATGTGGAGGGACGCGAAGTTCAACTGGTTGTTGAGCAGGCGCGGCTCGGCGCTGAAAAGTGAGATCGCGCCATTCTGCATCACCATGGAGATGCCGATGGTGATCAATATGCCTTTCTCGAAGTCGCGCGGGCCGACCGACTTCAACACGGTGTCATAAAGAAATACGCCAACCAGGGCGACGACGGCGACACCGCCCGCCGCGGCGACCCAGTAGTCGGCGCCTAGCCACGACATGATGAGATACGTGGCGTAGGCGCCGAGCATGTAGAGTTCGCCGTTGGCGAAGTTGACGATCTCGAGAACACCGAATATCAGCGCGAGCCCGACGGCAACCAGGGCGTAGATCGACCCTAGAATCAGCCCGTCGATAACCAGTTTGGCCAGAAAGGCAAGCATGCCGTTTCCTTCTCGTGAATCCGAAACACTAGGTATGTTCGCGACCAGCGACCGCCACCTTGCCGCCTTCCACCTTCAGGATAATGGCGCTGTTGTGCGCCTCGTGGTGATCGTCGAATTTCACGATTCCCCCTAGAATCGACTCGAAGTTTGTGTCCACCAAAGCCTTGCGGATCGATGCGGGGTCGCTCTTGCCCGCGCGATTGATGGCCGCGGCGATGATTTTTACCGCCTCGTAGGCCTCGAAGCTCTGGTAGATCGGATCACGGTGGAATTGCGCCTTGAACGCTTTCACGAAGGCATTGTTCTCAGGGTTGTCGATTCCCACGAAATATGGATAGACGCTCGTTGAGCCCGACGGTACGCCGCCGTCGGTGATTTCCTTGGTCATGATGCCCAGGTTCGGCCGCCCCGTGATGGGAATCGTCATGCCGGCGTGCCCGTATTGCCTGACGAAGTTCACTTCGTCCGTGCCCGTCATGTACAGGGCGACGGCATCGGGCTTCTCATGGGAAAGCTTGGTCAGTTCGGCCGAATAATCCTGCGTGCCCTTCTGGAAGTAATCACTGGAAACGAGTTTCAGGCGCGTTCCTTGGAAGGCCGCCGTCAGGGCTTTCGACGCGCCACGTCCATAATCCGTGTCTTCCGCAGCCAGTGCGATGCGATCAATCTTCGAGTTCGCAAGCAGATAGCGCACGAGAGCGTCGGCAAGCCCTTGGTCGGATGGGTTGGTCTTGAAGACCCAATCGTTGCCGCCCACGCCGGCGCCCTCTGCAATGGCGCGCGCGGTGGAGATGCTGACCACCAGTGGCACTTGCGCCCGCTTGACCACCGGCATCAGTGCGAGTGTCACGGAGCTGCACAATGCCCCCATCAGCACCGACGGAGAATCCAATGAAATCAGGCGCGAGACACTGGTCACGCCTTGCGACGGGCTGCAGGCATTATCCTGTACTTTCAGATCGAGCTTGCGCCCCAGCACGCCACCGGCGGCGTTGATCTGTTCAGTGGCAAGTTGAGCGCCCCATTGCAGATGCTCGCCCAACAGCGTGGCCGGTCCCGACAGCGGTGCCGATATCCCCACGACGATGGGCTTATCGTCTGCGCTTGCTGCCACTGCGGGCATCTGTGCCGAGACCAGGATAGATAGGCCACAAGCAACCGCGCACAGCATTCTAAACTTCGGTTTGAACATATTTGTCTCCTGTCGTTCAAAGCAGCAAATCCCTCAAGTCGCCTGCGGCCTACGCTTCACCGAGAAACGTTTCAGCTCGGAATCCCCCAATTGCGACACGAGGTTGGTTTCCCACTGCAAGTACCGGCGAGCCGCCTCCTTGTTGCCGTCGTGCCTATCGTGCACGAAGAACAGGTAGTCGACGCACTCGGCATCGGGTGGTTCGTGGCTATCACGCACGATCTCCAGTCCGCTGTCATCCGGGAAGGCAGCGTCGACCACGCACCCGTGAATGCGTGCCGCGGCGCCCTGCTTTCGCAGGTCGCGCGCGAGCAGCTCGATCTTTGCTCTACTGTCACCAATCAACAGGGCTGGATCATGTGGGCGCATCAACGTGTTGCCCGGCAGCATCGAACGGATCAGCCATCTGGCCCCTTTCACATGGGCGCGTCGAAATGCCTGGCTGGGCCTTGCATCCCATACAGTTTCCCGTTCACCAGTCTGCAGGAAATCCGCGAGCCTTTGCTGCTCCAGCCAGGTGACGTTCGGTAGGGAGGCGATTGCTGGCGTTTGCGGTGAACACCCTCTCAGCCCCTCCACATCTGCCAGTAGCGCCACGTCGCGCCCCATCTGTTTAAGCCAGGTGGCCACCACGGTCGCGCGAATGCCGTCGGGGTTGAACAAGACGATTTTCGACTTCTGTACGCCAACGTATTGATCCACAGCCTGAATCAGCTGCCCGCCCGGCGTATGCTGAACCACGCCGGGTAGGTGGTCGCGCTCATGTTCTTCCGGCGTTCGGACATCGCACACGAACACGCTGGCTTCCGTCTTTTGCAACCAGCCGAGGACCTCCTCGCAAGTTACGGTAGGGATGGCGAACTCGCGCGCGAGTGCGATGGCCCGCTTCTTCGATTGCGCTAACGTTTCCCGAGGGATGTCGGGGGCCACCTGATCGTAGGTGCGTGTCGAGCCGTGCTCCAGTTCGAACCCGGAAAGGAACCAGCCCTGGGTGCCATTCTCGAGCGCGTAGACTTTGTTCGGCACTCCTACGTTTATCAACGTCTGCGCACCGATAATGCCGCGTGTCCTTCCTGCGCAGCTTACGACGATCGTCGCTTGAGGGTCGGGCACCAGGGCGCCGACACGTAGCGGAAGCTCCGCATTGGGACAGCAGATTGAACCGGGAATGTTCATTTTCCGATACTCTGCCACGGGCCGGCCGTCGAGCACGACGATCTTCTCGGCCTGGCCCCGCAGCTTGTCACGCAGCTCGACCGCAGTAAGCCTGGGTGTTTCGCAAATATGTTCCACCAGCTCGCCGAACGTTTTGCCGGGCAGATTGACACCGGAGAAAACCGCGGCGCCGGCCTGCCGCCACGCCTCGATCCCGCCATCGAGGACAGAGATGTCTGTATAGCCGAGCTCCTGCAGGCGGGCGGCATAAGCATCGATCACGTGGCCGGATGACGCATTGCCATATACGACAATGCGCACGCTCTTGCGTGGGAGCAAGCGCGGTGCATCGATCTCCAAAGTACTGTAGGGGAGCGAAACCGCGAAGAACAGATGTTCTTCCCCATACTGGCCATGCTCGCGCACGTCCAACAGCGCCAGCTCCGCGTCGTCGTCAAGCCACGATTTCAGCAGGGTCACGCTGATAGACTTCATGGGGAAACCCGTCCGTTCTTTTATTTGCACGTCGATACCACGTTTTCAGTCCAAGCCACGCAACAGATTTTCGAAATCGGATTTCAACTCTTTCCTGTCTTCGAGACCGATATGAATCCGTAATAAGTAACCCGGCTTTTCGCCGTGCGTCGCAAAGCGGGTTCGGTTGATGTCGACCGGAAGCACCAGGCTTTCATAGCCCCCCCAGGACGCACCGATGCCATACATCTTCAACGCGTCGATGCCGCGCTCGATCGCGCTGGCGGGGATTGAGGGTGCAAACTCCACGGTGAGCAGACCGTTGCTGCCACGGGCGTCACGCAGCCACAGCGCATGGTTGGGGTCGCTGGCCAGCGCGGGGTGGTACACCGTTCGAATCGCCGGTTGACGAGATAGCCAATCGGCCATGTAAAGGGCGCTCTCGGCGTGTCGCTGCAGGCGCAGTGCCAGCGTGCGCATGCCGCGCAGCACCAGATAGGCATCCTCCGCCGCGACGGTTTGCCCCAGATTGACGCTGATGGCTTCCAGCCGATTGAAGCACGCCTCCGATGCGGTCACCGAGCCGAGCACCACGTCGGAGTGTCCACCGAGGTATTTCGTCGCGGCCACGACGGAAAGGTCGCATCCCAGCGCCAAGGGCGAATAGTTCAGCGACGCGCCCCAGGTGTTGTCGGCTGCCAGCAGGATGCCGCGTTCGTGGCACACCTTGGACATGGCCGGCAAATCGAGCATATCGTAGATCAACGATCCGGGTGACTCCACATACACCATGCGCGTCTCGGGCCGGAGATATCGACTCCAATCCTGATCCGTGGGGTCGAAAAACGTAGTATCGATGCCATATCCCGCCAGTTGCGTACGGCACAACCGGCTCACTGGTCCGTAAATGCCATCGCACACCAGAAGATGGTCGCCGGACCTCAGGTATGCCAACAGCATCATCGCGATCGCGGCCAGCCCCGTGGGAAACAACTTGGTGCGATAACCCGCTTCCAGCTCGGTGATGGCATCTTCCAGCGCGAACACGGTTTCGTTACCGCGCGCGCCATACGAAAGCACGCGCTCCGTCTGCCTGCGCTGACCTGTGGCGCGCCACGACTCAACGGTGTCGAAGAGATAGGTGCTGCCTTTGATGATAGGGGGGTTGGCCCAACCGGAAAGCGGGCGCCCAGCCCGCGCGAGCGCTGTCAGCGGGCTGCGTGAGCGTGTGGGCATCAGTTGGCGCCACGCCGTGTTTTCACGCCAATGGGCTTCACGTAACAGGTATTGTTTTCCTGATCGAATGCCAGGCGCTCGGTAAGCTTTTCGAGACCAAGCCCATACATGTGAAGATGGCGAATGGCACTACCCTCGATGTGAACCGCATGGATGTCGTCCGCCAACAAGGCTATGCCACCTCCAGGGCTGACCGCCTTGACCCCAGTCTGCTCGATCGTCGCGTGCCCCGGTTGCGTGCCGTCATCAGTGCGTGTGAACAGATAATTCGTTTCTGTCCCTTCAACCGCCGCGATGCACGCCCATGTGGTGTGGTTGTGTGGCACGATTTTGTTGCCGGGTTTCATGACGTTAAGGTAAAGGACGTAGGTGGAGCCTGGCTCTTCATGTATCAGGTAGCGCGCCTGGAGTTCGTCGGGCGCCGGATTGGGGAAATCCGCTTGCGACCACCAACTCTTGTGCGTGGCAACGTCAATCAGATTTTTTAGAATGACATCCAGGTTCTGACGTGATACTGCATGCGACGTTTCCTGCTTTGCCAACGCAACCAGACTCTGCACGGCGCGATCTCTCTCGCGGTTCGAACTCATGTTCGTCCTCCATAGTGGTCGTCGATAGCGGCTACTCTATGGCAGCTTCCACGGAGACACAAATTAATTTTGCCTGTCGACATATAAGAGATGCTAATATTTTCGAGACAGAATCCCACTCGGCGATGCGATTACCGGCGACTTCATGCGAACCCTGGATTTGAATCTGCTGCGCACACTCGTGACCATCGAGCGGGTGGGTACCTTCTCGGGCGCCGCCGAAGCGCTCTTCAAGACCCAATCAGCCATCACTCAACAAATGCAGCGGCTGGAAGAACAAACAGGCTGCTCGCTCTTCACGAAGGATGGACGCAACAGGCCGCTTACGCCCCAGGGGCGGCAACTTGCGAACTATGGCCAGCGCTTGCTGGCGCTCAACGACGAGGCTCTGCGCACACTCAAGCACAAGCAGCTGGGAGGAGAGATTCGGCTTGGCGCGCCGCTGGACATCGCCGACACGATCTTGCCACCGATGCTGGCGTGCATTGCGCAGCAGGCACCCGACGTACGCATTGCGATTCGAGTTGACCGCAGCCCGTTCCTCATGGCCGCATTGAAATCAGGAGACGTCGATCTCACCATATCCACGCGCAACGGCACAAACCTAAGAGGCTTCGAGCTACAGACTTCGCCCACCATCTGGATCTGCGCGGCTGGCTACGTGTATCGCAAGGGAAGTCCACTGCCCCTTATCCTGGCCGATGGAAGAAGCATTTTCCGCAGAGTGGCCATCGACGCGCTTTCCAAAACGCCACTCACCTGGCACATCAACTACCTTGCCACCACGCTTACCGGCATCAAGGCCGCCGTGCGTGCGGGGCTTGGCGTCACGGCACGCACGGCGGAATTCCTAAGCTATGACATGCGCGTGCTGGGAGAAACGGATGGCCTACCGCCGCTGCGCCCCACCACGTACTGGCTGTGGACGCGCGGCGACACCATCAACTCGCTTACCTTGTTCATCTACGAGATACTCAGAACGCGGTTTCAGCACAAGGAGGGCTAGCGAACACGGGATAGAACAAGCCACGCGCCGCGCCAATATGCCGACCGTGATCATCGTAAGAAGCAAAGCGCCTCAATACGAGAACCCCATGCCGGTAAACCGGATCGCAGCCATCGCACCCAGGCTGAACAGCGCGCCGTGAGCGAAGTGTCAGCTCTCTACGCTGACAACAATTCGCCCTTTCACACGCCCCGCCAGCAACTGCCCTGCGACGCCGATGGCATCTTCGAGCGGGACTGTGCGCGTGACCTTAAGGAGCAGCCGCTTGTCGACTTCCCGCGCCAGGCATTCCCACGCTTCCGCTCGAGCGCTGGCTGGCGCATAGACGCTGTCGATGCCCACCAGCGTGACGGCTCGCAGAATGAACGGCGCGACGGTCGCGGGGAAGTCGAGTCCTTGTGCCAGACCGCATGCGGTCACCACTCCGCCATAGCGTGTCTGCGCGCACGCGTTGACCAGCGTGTGGCTTCCCACGCAGTCGAGCACCCCCGCCCATTGTTCCTTCTGCAGGGGTTTGCCTTTTTCCGACAGCGTGGCGCGGTCGATCACCCGACTCGCGCCCAATGTTTTCAGGCGATCGGATTCATTCAACCGGCCGGTGGACGCCGTGACCGCATAGCCGCGCCCGGCAAGAAGCGCCACGGCGAAGCTGCCGACACCTCCATTGGCTCCCGTGACCAGCACCGGACCATCACCAGGCTTGACGCCGTGGCTGCCCAGCGCCAGCACCGACAGCATAGCGGTGTAGCCGGCGGTGCCCACCCCCATGGCGTCTTCGGGACTCAATGGCGCCGGCCTGACCATGAGCCAGTCTTCAGGTACGCAGGCTCGCTCGGCAAGCCCGCCCCAGTGCAACTCCCCCATGCCATGACCATTGACGATGACTTCGGTTTCCGGTGGAAAACGAGCACTGCCGCCTCGCAGCACGCGGCCCGCCAGGTCGATACCGGGCACCATGGGCCATTTGCGCACCACTGGCCCCTTGCCGGTAATAGCCAGCGCGTCCTTGTAATTCAAAGTCGAGTGGGTGACCGCGATGTCGACCCCCGGTTGCGGAAGATCATTCGCGTCAACCTGCTCGATACGGGCTTGCGTCGCGCCATCGTCCGTCTTGCGTAACATGATTGCCTTGAACACGTTTCCTCCGTTTTCCCCGCTAGTGGCTGGTGCCTATGCGCCCCCCACGCGCGCCGCCTCGTCGAGGCGCCGGCGAAATTCGTTGCCGACCCCCGGCTCAAATTCTACAGCCTCATTTCGCGCGCTTTTGTGGCGCGATGACTGATCGCTGCTACAAAGCCAACTCTTGCGAGGCTTCCACCCAAGACTATGAGCACATGCCGGAAAAATCGCCGTGGGAACTCGATTTTGGCAACCCCATAGAAGGTCGGTTCGGCAACCACCATTCAAACCAGACGTCACCGCTTGAATTCGGTTCCCCAATACGCCTCTACCCGGCGCACGAGGGAATCGGGTAGCGGTACGTAGTCGAGCGCCGAGGCCGCTTTCTTGCCGTCCGTGTAGGCATAACGGAAGAAATCGAGCACTACTTTCGTTTTCTCTGCATCCTTCGGGTGCTTGTGCATGACGACCCACGACGTTGCGGTGACCGGCCACGCGTCGGCGCCCGGCGCGTTCGTCATCAGCAGATTGAAGTCCTTCGCCTTCGCCCAATCCGCAGTGGCGGCGGCTGCCTGGAAGCTCGCGGCGCTGGGGGCGACCACCTTCCCGGTGCTGTTCTTCATGCGCGCGAAACTGAGCTTGTTCTTCACCGCGTAAGCGTATTCCACGTAGCCGATGGAATTGGCGACGCGCATCACGTAGGCCGACACGCCTTCGTTGCCCTTGCCACCGATCCCCGCAGGCCAGTTCACCGAAACGCCCTCGCCGGTTTTCTCCTTCCACGCGGGGCTTACCTTGGAGAGGTAGTTCGTGAAATTGAATGTGGTGCCCGAGCCATCGGCCCGATGCACCACCACGATAGCCGTGTCAGGCAAGGTGACGCCGGGGTTGAGGGCCGCGATTGCCGCGTCGGACCATTTGGTGATGCTGCCGCTGAAAATACCGGCGAGTACGGGGCCGTCCAGAATCAACTTGCCGGGTGCCACACCCCGCAGGTTCACTATCGGGACGATGCCGCCGATGACGTCCGGAAACTGACCCAGGCCGGATTTCTCGAGCGAGGCGCTGTCGAGTGGCATGTCGCTTGCGCCGAAATCGACCGTGCCGCCCTTGATCTGCGTAATGCCGGCGCCCGACCCGATGGACTGGTAGTTGACGTGATTTCCTGTCTTGGCGGCGTAGGCCGCAGACCATTTCGAAATCACCGGGTAGACGAAGCTGGACCCGGCACCCGTGACATCCGCCGCCGATGCGCTGCCCGCGACGCACGCCAGCGCCGTCGCCAGTGCGAGGATGCAGTGTTTCTTGCCGATCGATGTGACCATAACGCTCCTTTTGAAGTATGTTTGCAACAGCGGCGATCAGTGCCCTGTCAAGCGGCATTCTGAATAAGGAATATGAAAGTTTGATGACACTTCCTGTCGCGAAGAAGCTTTCCCCCCTCGCCGTCGAGAACTTTTTCGTCAAAATTTTCTTGTCAAAACAAACAAGAATACGTATCATTTCCAACATTGACAGTAATCTTATACTCTCGTAAAACGTGGAAAAATGAAGACATTGTTCGCCCTTCCTCTTACGCTTGCGCTGGCCGGCCTGGCGGGGTCACCCGTATTCGCCGCCGAGGCAAGCTATGAACTGACTATTCAAAACGACGGTTTTTCACCGGCGACACTTGCCATTCCCGCCGGTGAACGAGTGAAGATCGTCATCAAGAATGCGCGTACGCTTCCGTCAGAGTTCGAAAGCGCGCAGCTGGGTCGCGAGAAAGTCGTGCCGGGCGGCACCACGCTTGCGCTGTGGGTGGGGCCGCTTAAACCAGGCAAGTACAAATTCTTTGACGACTTCAACCCGAAGGCCGTTGGGTGGATCGTCGCAACGCCACACAAGGAGTGACTCGCCATGATCGGCGCTCTGGTCATCGTTTTTCGCGAGGTCATCGAGGCGGCCCTGGTTGTGGGAATCGTAGCCGCCGCGGTCAAGGGGTTGCCGCGTCGCGGCCGGCGGGTATGCGAAGGCGTTGCGCTGGGCATTGCCGGAGCGGCCGCGGTGGCAGTCGGCCTTGGTTTCATTTCCCACTTGGAAGGCGGGCGCGGGCAAGAATTGTTCCAGGCGGCGGTCCTTCTGCTGGCGGGGTTGCTGCTGGCGTGGCATAACCTGTACATGGCAAGCCACGGCCGCGCCGTGGCGCGGCATCTCACGACGCTCGGCGGCGAGGTGCTCGCGGGAACTGCCCCGGTAACCATGCTGATCGGCGTCACCGCCATCGCCGTCATGCGCGAGGGCTCTGAAGTTGCACTTTTCCTCTTCGCGCTCGTCGCGGGCGGCACGAGCGGCATCAACCTGCTGACCGGCGCGTTGATCGGGCTGCTATGCGGCGTGGCGGTCGGCTTCGTACTCTACCTGGGGCTCTCACGCATTTCCATCCGGCGTCTCTTCCAGGTCAGCGGCTGGATCATCCTCTTCATCGCCGCGGGTATGATCGCCCGCAGTGCGGAATACCTGGTGGCCATCGGCTATCTGCCCGCGCTGGCGCCCCGGATCTGGGATAGTTCCGCTCTCCTTTCGGGGTCGAGCATCGTTGGCCGTTCCCTGAGCGCGCTGGTGGGATACACGCCATCGCCTTCGCTCATGCAGGTGGCGGTCTGGTGCGCCGCGCTGCTCGGCATCGGCGGCTGGATGCTGGCGATCGGCAGACGCGGAAGGTTCCCAAAGGCCGCCGGCCAGATGCAATAGACGTCGCCCTCCCGCCGCGCAATCACCCGATCGACCATGACAAGCCGCCCGCTTGGGCGCAAGGGATGCGCCAGACGATAATAGGCGCGATGCGCCCGGGAGTTGCCGGGCACGCCCCTTATGACGAAAAAGACTCCCGCGTTCATGCGAAACCGGAAAGACCAATCGACATCACTCATCCCGCGGGGAGTCTGGGTACTCGGATTCGTGAGCCTCCTGATGGATGTCTCATCCGAGCTCATCCACAGCCTACTTCCCATGTTCATGGTGACGATTCTGGGGGCCACCGCCCTGGAAGTCGGCTGGATCGAAGGAATTGCCGAATCCACGGCGCTGATCATGAAGGTCTTCTCGGGCGCCCTGAGCGACTATATCGGCAAGCGCAAAGGGCTGGCGGTTTTCGGCTATGCGCTTGCGGCGCTCACCAAGCCATTGTTCGCGCTGGCGCCCACGCTGGGCGTGGTGTTCACGGCGCGATTGCTGGACCGCGTGGGCAAGGGGATACGTGGAGCCCCGAGAGACGCGCTGGTTGCGGACTTGACGCCGCCCGAAATACGCGGCGCCGCTTTCGGTCTGCGGCAAACGCTGGATGCGGTCGGTGCGATGCTGGGGCCTCTGCTGGGTGTGGTTTTCATGCTTTTATGGGCGGACCATTTCCGGACGGTGTTCTGGATTGCGGTCATCCCGGGTGTCGCCAGTGCGGCACTGTTGTTTTTTGGTCTGCGTGAACCCGCCTCCACCCGCATGGAAAAACGCACCAACCCCATCCGGCGCGACAACCTGCGGCGGCTGACGCGGGCCTATTGGTGGGTCGTCGCGATTGGCGCGATCTTCACGCTGGCCCGTTTCAGCGAAGCGTTCCTGGTGTTGCGCGCGCAGCAAAGCGGCGTGGCAATTGCGCTGGTGCCGCTGGCGATCGTGGCGATGAACCTGGCCTACTCGTTGTCGGCCTATCCGTTCGGGAGGCTGTCGGATCACATGAGCCACAACGGCCTTCTGGCACTCGGGCTTGGCGTGATGCTCATTGCCGATCTGCTGCTGGCCCTGAGCAGCCACTGGTTTCTCGTTCTGGTCGGAATCGTTCTCTGGGGCGTCCATTTGGGTGCCACCCAGGGGTTGTTTGCCACCATGGTCGCCGACACCGCCCCCGCCGACCTGCGCGGCACGGCATATGGCTTCTTCAACCTCGTCAGTGGCGTGGCGATGCTTTTTGCCAGCGTCATTGCGGGCTTGCTTTGGGATCGCTTTGGCGCTCCGGCCACCTTCCATGCGGCCGCGGCGCTTTGCGTGGCAGCGCTGGCAATCCTGGCCGCACGCGCCCGCGTCAGGCCAGGTGTCGCCGCCCGGACTTGAACGAACCCAACGGTGCGCGTTCCTGCGCGTTCCGTTCCCCTTGCCCCGCCCTGCTCACCCTGCTCCGCTCGCGGTGTTTCGTTCGCCCTGTTCCGGTTCTGATTTCACTCACCCCTGAAACTGCGCGGGGCGCCACTTCAGAAGCCGCCCTTCGATCCAGGTAATGAGGTATTCGGCCATGAGCGCCACGACCGCAAGCACGATCATGGCGGCGAACACGCCGCTGGCGTTGAATGCGCCCTGAGCGGTCGCGATCAGCAGCCCTATGCCCACGCGCGCGCCAAGGAATTCGCCCACGACCGCACCCACCAGCGCGAAGCCGAAACTGACATGCAGGCTGGCAAGTATCCAGCTCATTGCCGACGGAATCACGACCTGGGTCGTCACCTGGCGCGGCGAGGCGCCCAGAATCTGCGCGTTGGCGATCATGTAGCGGTCGGCCTCGCGCACGCCCTCGAAGGCGTTGCCGAACACCACGAAGAACACCATGACGACGGCCAGCGCCACCTTCGAGGCGATGCCCAGGCCAAGCGCAATGACGAAAATCGAGCCCAGCACGACGCGCGGCACCGAGTTGGCAATCTTGATGTAGATACTGAATATATCCGCGAGAAAGGCGTTGCGCCCCAGCAGGATGCCGCAGATGATGCCCGCCGTTCCGCCAATGAAAAATCCGATCAGCGTTTCTTCCAACGTCACGGCCACCTGCAGCCACAGCGGCCCCTGCGACGTGCCGTGCAGGCTCCAGTCGTAGATCTGCCCGACGATGAGCGACGGTTTCGAGTAGAAGAACGGGTCGATCCAGCCCAGCGACGCGGCGAGCTGCCAGCCCCCCAGGGTGCCGAACAGTATGGCGAGGCGCCAGAAGACGACCATGCGGGCGCGGTGCCTCAGCTGCCGCTGTGCCTGCGCCTCTGCCTCTTCCAGCGATACCCTCAGTGTCTCGGCGCGCGTCCGGACGGCATCGGCCGCCGGCGCGAGATTTACGAATTCCGTGTGAGTCGACATGGCGGGGCCTCTCAACCGATTTTCACTTCAGCGCGCAGATCGTCCCAGATGTCGCGTGCATACCGCACGAACGCCGGCTCGTAGCGCACTTCCGACATGACGCGCGGCCGGGGAAGGTCGATCTCGTAGACATGCTTGATCCGTGCCGGGCGCGACGTCAACACGACGACACGGTCCGAAAGCGCAATCGCTTCCTCGAGATCGTGCGTCACGAACACCACCGACCCTCCGCTGCCGGCCCACAGCTGCAGCAGCTCGTCTTGCATGACGGTGCGTGTCTGCATGTCGAGCGCGCTGAAGGGTTCGTCCATGAGCATGATCTCAGGGCTGTTGATGAAGGTCTGGGCCAGCGAAACGCGCTTGCGCATGCCGCCCGAGAGCTGGTGCGGATAATGCAGCGGAAACTTTTCCAGGCCGACCCGGCGCAGCCAGTCTTGCGCCAGCGACTTCGCCTGCGTGGCGCCACGCCCGCGGAACATCGGCCCGGCGGCCACGTTGTCAATCACGTTGCGCCACGGAAAGATGGCGTCATTCTGAAAAACGAAGCCGATGCGCGGATCGATGCCCGCTACCGGCTTGCCCATCACCCGCACCGTTCCCGTCGTCGGCTTGAGCAGACCCGTAATCAAATTCAGCGTCGTGGATTTGCCGCAGCCGGTGGGGCCGACGATTGCGCAGAACTCGCCGCGCCCCACCCGCAGGCTGAAATCCTGTAACGCAAGCATGGCCTTGCCGTCGGCGGAAATGAAGCGGCAGGTGACGTCGTCGATGGCAACCGCCGGAATGTCCTGATCTGTCATTGGCTTCGTCCTCGGGCGCGCTCCGTGCGGACCGGCACGGGGCGCAGGGTTTGCGCAATTACGATTTCGGCGCTTTGTCGACGAACCGTGTCGTGTAGGTTTTCGACAAGTCGATGTGCGCCGCTTTCACCTGCGGTTTGAAGGTGGACAGTACGTTCAGGACGGTTTCCGGTCCGCCGGCGGGCATGCGGCCGTCGGCGGTGAACATGGGCACCGAACCTTTCAGCGCCTGGATATAGAGTTGCTTGTTGCCGGCGTAGTAGTCGGCCGGCATCTGGGCGGCAATCTCGGCGGCCGAGTGCGAATGGATGTAGCGCAGCGTTTTCACGAACGCGTCGGCCAGTTTCTGTACCTCGGCCTGGTGATGGTCCACCCACGAATTCGGCATGTACAGGCTCGCCGCGGGATACAGCCCGCCCAGCACCTGCCGAGTATCGGCCACCGTGCGCATGTCGACGAGCACCTTCGCCTTGCCGCTGGTGATCAGCTGCGTGGCGGTCGGGTCGGTCGTCATGCCGGCATCGATGCGGTTCTGCTGAATCGACGCAATGAACGTGTTGCCGGCGCCAACCGGAAGTATGGTGTAGTCGCCGTGCTTGAGCCCGCCCTTGTATGCCATGTACTGCGTCAGGAAATCGGTCGACGACCCCAGACCGGTCACGCCCAGCGTCTTGCCCTTGAAGTCGGCCGGACTTTTGATTTCGGCGGCCTTGCTCGTGGCCACCAGTTCCACCTCGCCCGGTACGCGCGAGAATTGCACGACCGATTCCACATCTTTCCCCTTCGCTTGCAAGTCGATGGAATGGTCGTAGAATCCCACCACGCCCTGCACTGCGCCGGCCAGCATCTCGTTCTCGGCGTTCACGCCGGCGGGTTCCGACAGCAGTTCGACGTCCAGCCCCGCGTCCTTGAAGTAACCCAGCCGTTGCGTCAATTCGGCTGGAAGGTAAATAATCTTGTTGATGCCTCCCACCATGATCTTGATTTTTTCGGCGGCGTGCGCGGCGGTGGTGAAGCCGGCGGCCAGCGCCACGGCAAGGGTGCCGTATTTGAGTATGCGGGCTATGCTCTGCATGAGAGTCTCCTGATCGATGGACGGTTCTTGTGAATGCGAATCGGATGCGGACAACAGCGGCTATGCTAGTCTCGCGAGACTTTCAACGAGCTTTCGACGCCACCACGAAAACATCAGGGAAAACCCGATGCGCGGGCGGCCTTGCCGCCACCGTCGTCCCGCCGCACGGTCATGAGACTCCTGCTCGTTGAAGACAATCGCGGACTGGCGCAATGGCTTGCCGAGGTACTCCACGCCGAGGGGTTTGCGGTTGACGGTGCGCCAGACGCCGAAGCGGCCAATCTGCTCCTGGGCAGCGAGCAGTACGACGCGCTGCTGCTCGACCTGAAACTGCCGCGGGGCAGCGGCCAGAGCGTTCTGCGGCGCCTACGACGCAACGGCAATGCAACACCGGTGCTCGTTCTGACAGCCAGCGAATCGCTGGACATGAAAGTCGACTGCCTCGAGATGGGCGCGGACGATTACCTGGTCAAGCCGTTCGAAGTACGCGAGCTCACCGCGCGCCTGCGCGCCCTGATTCGACGTCGTGGCGGCAGCGGCTCACCGCTCATCGGCTGCGCCGACCTGGTCTACGACACCAATACCCGGCGGTTCACCCTGGGCGGCGACCCGCTGTCGCTGCCGCCGCGCGAACACAGCCTGCTCGAGATCCTTCTCCTGAACCAGGGCAAGACCCTGAGCAAGACGAAACTGATGCAAAGCATCTTCGAAGTCGACGCGCAGGCCGGTGAGGACGCCATCGAAATATACGTGCACCGGCTGCGCCGCAAGCTGGAGACGTCACAGACTTGTATCGTCACGCTGCGCGGACTCGGCTACCTTCTGACGGAGCGGCACGCGTGATGAACAGTTTGCGGGCGCGCATGGCGCTGTGGGTGCTCCTTCCCCTTTCGCTCGCGCTTTCGTTCAGCCTATGGTTCTGGTATCAGGACAGCCAGGCCAATGCCCGTCGCCAACAGGATCACACCCTCTGGACTTCGGCCAACGCGATCGCCGGGCAAATTCAGTGGTTGGACGGGCAGCTGGTGGCCCCCGTGCCGCCCATCGCGCTTGAAGTCCTCGCTTCCGACAGTCAGGACAGCGCCTACTTTTCGGTATCGACCGACGACGGTCGACTGCTGGCGGGCTGGCCCGATCTCATCGGCCGCGCCATAACCGCGCCAGACCCCGCCGATTCCCCCTACCGCGACATGGAATTTCAGGGGCGGCATCTGCGCGCCTACACCATGAGCCGCGATCTCTTCAACGCCGGCCGCTCCGTGCGCGTTTTCATCACCGTTGCACAGACGGAGAAAGCGTTCGAGCATGACGCCCAGGCACTGTGGTGGCCAAGCCTCATCCGTCAGACGGGAGTGCTGGTACTGGTGCTGGCGCTGATGCTGCTTGGCCTCCACCACGAGCTCAAGCCCATTGCGCGGCTCGAGGAGGAGGTGCGGCAGCGCGAACCGTCGGACCTGGCGCCGATACGGCTGCAATCGCTTCCCTCCGAACTGCGCCCGGTGGTCGACACCATCAACCAATACGCCCAGCGCATCCGCCAGACCATCGAGTCGCGCAAGCGGTTCATCGAGGACGCCGCGCACCATCTGCGCACGCCCATGGCGTTGCTGAGCGCGCAACTGCACTACGCCTCGAATCTGCCCGCACCGCCCGAACTGAAAAAGATTCTGGCAGCACTCAACGACAGCCGCCAAAGCATCACGCTGCTCGTCAATCAGCTGCTGAGTCTGTCGCAGGTCGAAAACTACCACGTGGACACCGCGCCAGCACAGGAACTGGACGTACGCGATGTCGCCCAGGCGGTGCTGGTGGAACTCGCCCCCCTGGCCAGCAGCCGCGGCATCGATCTCGGGGTAGGCGCCCCATTCGACCCGCTGCCGCGCAGGGCGCCGCGCACCCTGCTGCGCGCCATGATCTTCAATCTAATCGACAACGCGGTGCGCTACACGCCGGCCAAGGGCCGCGTGACGGTCTTCATCCATGGCGCGGATGGCGCCGTCGGTGCGGCGCGACTGGAAGTAGCCGATACGGGCCCCGGGATTCCGCCGGAGTTGCGCACACAGGTATTTGAACGATTCAACCGCGGCAATACCACCACGCAAGAGGGCAGCGGGCTGGGGCTGGCCATCGTCGCCGAGGCCGCGAAGGCCTGCGGCGCAAACGTCGTGCTGACGTCCGGGCCGGGAGACAAGGGACTGCTGGCGGTGGTGAATTTCCGTTGAGCCGACCCCCGGCGTTGCTTGCCGGATCCGGGCGAAATTGGCAATGATCCTTGCCGAAGCATCGCAAGGCGCGCGCGGATACCCGTCCATTCATACTTTCCCGAATGGCGTTTGCCGCCCATGTCGTTTAACTTGCGGGAAACACAAGCCGCAATGAGGGTGGAAGGCAGCACGGAATCGACCGAATGGTTCAGGAACGCTCGGCATGAGTGATGCAATTCTAGAAACGCGCGGGCTCTCCAAGGCTTTTCGCGGTTTCACGGCTGTCGATTCAGTGAACCTCCGGGTTCAGCGCGGCCATATCCATGCCCTGATCGGTCCCAATGGCGCGGGCAAGACCACCTTCTTCAACCTCTTGACCAAATTCCTTGTGCCCACCCGCGGCAAAATATTTTTCGACGGCAAGGAAATCACGCGCGACGAACCGGCCGAAATCGCCCGCAGAGGCATCATCCGCTCGTTTCAGATATCCGCGGTCTTTCCCCAGCTTACGGTCCGCGACAATGTGCGCATCGCCCTGCAGCGCGACACCGGCCTGTCCTTTCATTTCTGGCGCGGGGAAGCCAGCCTGGAGCACCTGAATGCGCGCGCCATGGCATTGTTGGCGGAAGTGGGGCTCGAAGCCTTCGCCGACGAGATTACCGTCAACTTGCCGTACGGGCGCAAACGTGCCCTCGAAATCGCAACTACTCTGGCGATGAAGCCCAGTCTCATGCTGCTCGACGAACCTACGCAGGGAATGGGGCACGAAGACGTGGACCGAGTCACGCAACTGATCAAGAAAGTCAGCGAGGGCCGCACCATTCTCATGGTGGAACACAATATGCGCGTCGTCTCGTCGATTGCCGACCGCATCACGGTACTGGCGCGCGGCTCCGTGCTGGCCGAGGGCGACTACGCCGCCGTCTCCAGCGACCCGGCGGTGATGGAGGCGTACATGGGCACCATGCAGGGCAAGCTGGAGGGTATGCGGGCATGAGCACCGCCCTTGAAATATCGGCCCTGCACGCGTGGTACGGCGAGTCGCACGTCCTCCACGGCGTCGACATGCGGGTGGAACAGGGCCAGGTGGCCACGCTGCTGGGGCGAAACGGCGCCGGGCGCACCACCACACTACGCGCCGTGCTGGGGCTGACGGGTCGGCGCACGGGGTCGATACGCGTTCACGGCACCGAATCCATTGACCTGCCTACCTATCGGACAGCGCACCTGGGCATAGGCTACTGTCCCGAAGAGCGCGGCATTTTCGCGTCACTCTCGTGCGAGGAAAACCTGCTGCTGCCGCCCGTCGTGAACAAGGCGGCCGCCGGCGGCCTGTCGCTGGCGGAAATCTACGAGATGTTCCCGAACCTGCTCGAGCGCCGCCGCTCGCCCGGCACGCGCCTGTCGGGCGGCGAGCAGCAGATGCTGGCCGTGGCGCGCATTCTGCGCACAGGGGCCAACCTGCTGCTGCTCGATGAAATATCCGAGGGGCTGGCGCCCGTCATCGTGCAGGCTCTGGCGCGCACGATACGCACGCTGAAGGCAAAAGGCTACACCATTGTGATGGTCGAACAGAACTTCCATTTCGCCGCGCCCCTGGCGGATCAGTTCTTCGTCATGGAGCATGGCCAAATCGTCGAACAATTTCGGGCGGACCAGCTGCAAGCGAAGCAGCCGGTGCTCGACAAACTGCTGGGCGTCTGACTTCCGAACGATGTACGCCTGGCTCAGCGGTAGGCTCATGAGCCGGACACATTTCCGTTACACCAACCGGCCGCCACAACCGGCCTCCACAGGAGAATCATCATGAAACTGCGCATTCTACCGGCCCTGCTGGCCGCCGCCGGCCTTGGGCTGGGCCTGGGCTTCAGTTTGTCGGCCGAGGCCGCGGGAATTTCCGGCAACGTCATCCGCATCGGTTTCATCACCGACATGTCGGGCGTCTACGCCGATCTCGACGGCAAGGCGGGGGCCGATGCCATCCGCATGGCGATCGCCGACATGGGCGGCGAGATCGACGGGAAGAAGATCGAACTGCTGACGGCCGATCACCAGAACAAGGCCGATATCGCCTCGTCGAAAGCCCGGGAATGGTTCGACCGGGAGCACATGGACATGCTGATCGGCGGCACGAATTCGGCCACCGCGCTGGCAATGGCGGGGGTGGCCGCGGAAAAGAAGAAACCCTTCATCGCCGTTGGCCCGGGCTCGTCGCTGCTGACCAACGCCAAATGCACGCCCTACACGGTGCACTATGCTTACAACACGACGGCCCTTGCGCGTGGAACGGGGTCGGCAGTGGTGCGCGAGGGAGGCAAGAGCTGGTTCTTCATCACCGCCGACTACGCCTTCGGCCATTCGCTCGAACAGGACACCGCCGCGGTCGTCAAGGAATCGGGCGGCAAGGTGCTCGGGCAGGTGCTCGCACCGTTGTCGACGACCGATTTTTCGTCGTTCATCCTGCAGGCGCAAAGTTCGGGCGCGCAGGTTCTTGGCCTGGCCAATGCGGGCGGCGATTTCGTCAATTCGATGAAGGCCGCCAAGGCGTTCGGCCTCACCAAGACCATGAAAATCGCCGGGCTGCTGGTCTTCATCAATGACATCCACGCGCTGGGGCTGCAGAACACTGCCGGGCTGTTCCTGACGACGGCCTGGTACTGGAACCAGAGCGACGCCTCGCGCGCCTGGGCCAAACGGTTCTTCGAGAAGGAAGGGCGCGCCCCATCCTTCGTGCAGGCTGGCGACTATTCCGCCGCCAGAACCTACCTGGAGGCGGTGAAGGCAACAGGCAGCGACGACGGCGCCACGATCATGAAGTATCTCAAATCCCACAAGATCAACGATATGTTCGTCAAGAACGGCTACGTGCGCAAGGACGGCCTGATGATGCACGACATGTTCCTCGCGCAGGTCAAGACGCCGGCGGAATCCAAGGCGCCCTGGGACTATTACAAAATTCTGCGCACGCTGCCCGCCGAGTCCGTCTACGGGCCGGAGTCGCAGTCCACCTGTCCGCTGTTGAAGGGATAGTGGCCGTGGCCTCATGACGACTCTCTTCGGCGTCCCCCTCCAGGCCCTGTTCGGGCAGTTGCTTCTGGGCCTGGTCAATGGCTCGTTCTATGCCGTGCTCTCGCTGGGGCTGGCGATTATTTTCGGCCTGCTCAACATCATCAACTTCACGCACGGAGCGCTCTACATGCTGGGCGCCTTCGTCGCCTGGCTGGGCCTGCAGTATCTGGGGCTGAACTACTGGGTGATGCTGGCCGCGGCGCCGGTGGTGGTCGCGCTGTTCGGAATTCTGCTCGAGCGGCTGCTGCTGCGCCACCTGTACAAGCTCGACCCGCTGTATGGCTTGTTGCTGACGTTCGGCCTTGCGCTGTTGATCGAGGGCATCTTTCGCAGCATCTACGGGGTTTCCGGTCAACCGTATGCGACACCGGCGCTACTCAGTGGCGGCGTCGATCTGGGCTTCATGTACTTGCCGGTGTATCGCGCCTGGGTCGTCATCGCCGCGCTGCTGGCTTGCCTGCTCACCTGGCTGCTGATCGAGAAGACCCACTTGGGCGCCCTGCTGCGCGCGGGTACCGAGAACCCGAAGCTGGTCGAGGCCTTCGGGGTCAACGTGCCGCTGATGATCTCCCTTACCTTCGGACTGGGAGTCGGCCTTGCGGCATTCGCGGGGGTGCTCGCCGCGCCCATCACGCAGGTTTCACCGCTGATGGGTTCGAATCTGATCATCGTCGTGTTCGCCGTGGTCGTCATCGGCGGCATGGGCTCCATTCTGGGCTCCATCGTCACCGGCGTCGCGCTCGGCGTCATCGAGGGGTTCACGAAAGTATTCTGGCCAGAAGCCTCTACCACCATCGTTTTCGTCATCATGGCGATCGTACTGCTGGTGCGCCCCGCCGGGTTGTTCGGGCGAGAGCCATGAACCGCCAGCTGCTCGCCCATCTGCTGGCAATTGGCGTGATCGCGATTCTGCCCGGGATGGGCGTCTATCCGATCTTCGTCATGAACATCATGTGCTACGCGCTTTTCGCGTGTGCGTTCAACCTGCTGCTGGGCTACACCGGGCTGCTGTCGTTCGGGCACGCCGCCTTCCTGGGGCTGGCGGGCTACACCTGCGGGCAGGCGCTGGCCGTGTGGGGTTGGTCCACACTGAGCGGACTGCTGTTCGGCACCGCGTGCGCCGCACTTCTGGGCCTCATTTTCGGCATCCTGTCGATTCGGCGCAGCGGCATCTACTTCGCCATGATCACCCTGGCGCTGGCGCAGATGCTTTACTTCTACTTCCTGCAGGCCCCCTTCACCGGTGGCGAGGACGGCCTGCAGGGAATCCCGCGCGGCAGCCTGCTCGGCCTCGATCTGAGCGAAAGCATTCACCTGTACTATGTCGTACTCGTGATTTTCGTGTTCGGCTATGCGCTCATCTGGCGCACAGTCCATTCCCCGTTCGGCCAGGCGCTGAAGGCCATCCGCGAAAACGAACCCCGCATGGTCTCGCTCGGCTACGACGTCAATCGTCTCAAGCTGCTGGCATTCGTCCTTTCCGCCGCCCTTTCGGGCCTTGCGGGCGCGACCAAGGCACTGGTCTTCGTCTCGGCCACTTTGTCGGATGCGACGTGGCAAATGTCGGGAACGGTCATCCTCATGACGCTGATCGGCGGCATGGGTACGCTCACGGGCCCGGTCTTGGGGGCAATCATCTATGTCACGCTGGAAAACAAGATCAGCGACATCGCCCGATTCCTGGTGAACGCAACCGGCGTCCACTGGTTCGGCGTGCTCGGTGAGTCGGTCACCATCGTGATCGGGCTGATCTTCGTCGTCTGCGTACTGGCGTTTCGCCGCGGCATCATCGGCGAATGGGCGCATTGGCGCGGCGAACGTGCCAGTCGGCTAGCGAAGAGGTCGTGAACGCCGCCACCGATGCACCACGCGGTAGCCCAACAGCAACGCCAGAATGGCGGCGTACACGCGCGGCTCGAGAAAATCATTCTTGCCGGCGCGCATCCAGTCGAAATGAAGAACCGACAGGCAGGCCGCGGGGTAAATCAACAGGTGCAGGCGCTTCCAGCCGCGCCCCAGGCGCCGTATCCACCCCTGCGTGGAGGTTGCCGCAAGCGGCACCAGGCACAACACCGCAAGCGCCCCCACGCCTATGAAGTCGCGCTGCCAGAGATCGGTCCACATGGCGGCCGGCGCCCCGCCGCGGTCCCACACCGCCCATGCCAAAACGTGAAGAACCGTGTAGAAGAAGGCGTACAGGCCAAGCTTGCGGCGCTGTCGCACCAGGCTGCCCTGGCCCGTGAGCCAGCGCAACGGCGTTACCGCCAGCGTTGCCCACAGCAATGCCAATGCCCAGATGCCGGAGGACCGGATCAGGAATTCCTGGGGGTTGACGCCCAGACCGCCAAACCACGCCAGCACCACCCAGCGCAGCAGCGGGAAGAGGCCGCACGCGTGCGTGCAAATGCTTGGAATCCGCGGGATGCCGCCGCGCCGCGCCGACGCCGCCGCGCGCGAGGTCAATGAGCGCGTCGCCATCAGAAGTTCCGCCGCAAATCCATGCCGCGGTACAACGCCGCCACGGTATCGCCGTAGCCATTGAACGGCTGCGTTGCAACACGCGGCGCAAAAAAACCGGAACCGATGCGACGCTCGGTGGCCTGACTCCAGCGCGGATGTGGCACGGCGGGATTCACATTCGCGTAAAACCCGTATTCGTCGGGCGCGGCACGCATCCAGCTCGTAATGGGCCGCTCGGCCTGCAGATGGATGCGAACCAGGGACTTTGCGGACTTGAAGCCGTATTTCCATGGCACCACGACGCGCAACGGCGCGCCGTTCTGCGCAGGCAGCACCCGGCCGTAGACGCCGAACGTCAGCAGCGTCAGCGGATGCATGGCTTCATCCATTCGCAGCCCTTCGGTATAGGGCCAATCAAGGATACCGGCCGCCACGCCCGGCATCACATCGGGTTGCAGCGCCGTGGTGAATACCACGTAATGCGCGTCGCCGGTTGGCTCGACCCGCGCCAGCAGCCGCGACAGCGAGTACCCCGTCCAGGGAATCACCATCGACCACGCTTCGACACAGCGCAAGCGATACACGCGCTCTTCCAGCGGCGCCAGACGCCGCAGCGCATCCACATCCAGCGTCATGGGTCGGCGCACCGCGCCGTCCACCGTCACGGTCCACGGGTCCAGCCGCATGCGACCCGCGTACCGGGATGGATCTTCCTTGCCAGTTCCAAATTCGTAAAAATTGTTGTAAGTGGTGATGTCGCGCCAGCCGTTGGCCGCCTCGGTGGTCGACAGGCGCTTATCGGGCGGGGCTGCCAACTTGGCGCCGAAGGGCTCGCCGGCCGTCGCATCGACCAGGCCGGGCGTTGCCAGAGCGGCGGGCGCCAGCGCCGCACGAACCAGCCACCGGCGTCGTGACCGCCAGACCGGTTCGGCAGTGATCTCGGATGGCGCAATGCCATTTTTCCGTTTGGAATTCATCATGAATCTCCTGTGGGAGACGCCACCGAAAGCGCGCCCCATCGGCCGTTTTCGCAAGTGTCAAATCCAGATGGCCATCAATGGCAAGCCGGTTCCGCCCATCGAACCGTCAATCGCCACCAACGGCTGACTGACGTTCTTCGGGCGGAACGCCGCCCCGAAATTTTATGCTCGATCCTGGTGCCTAATACGTCAACCTATTAGATCGCGAGGGTATGCGTGCCGGCGTGGGCCGGCAAACCTATAATGACTGCGGGAGCCCCACCGGCTTCCTCAGGCACGAGTGGCGCTCGTGTATTTTTACTCTAAAACTGGATACTTCAATGAAGCTTTATTTTTCTCCCGGTGCCTGCTCGATGGCCACATGGATTTCGTTGGAGTGGATCGGCAAACCCTACGACACGCACAAAGTGGATATTCACGGCACCAAGTCACCGGAATTGCTGGACCATAGCCCCATCGGCACAGTACCCATGATAGAAGACGGCGGCTGGTGGCTGACGGAAAACGTCGCGGTGCTGAATTACCTGATCGACCGGTTTCCCGACGCGCACATCGGCGGCGATGCGACGCCCAAAGGCCGTGCCGAACTCAACCGTTGGCTGGGGTTCATCAACTCCGACATGCATCCGGTGTTCAAGCCATTGTTCGGATCCACCGGCTACCTGGGCGATGCCGCCATGGTCGAAAAGAGCAAGGCCAACTCGCGCGAGGTGCTGTCCAAACGCTTCGGCATCATCGACAAGCACCTTGCGGGGCGCGACTGGCTGGCAGGCGCCCGGCACTCGGTGGCCGACGCCTACCTGTACGTACTCACGACGTGGGCGCCAAAGGTTGGAATCGACATCAGTAAATTCAAGCATCTGCAAGCGTTCATCGGCCGCATGAAAGCGGATGCGGGCGTCAAACACGTGCTCGACGCCGAAGCGAAGGCCTGAGCCCATTCACATCTCACCGGATTCGGTCCGCCGTACGAACGAGTCTGGCTCTGCCCGCGGCGCGGTTTGTGCCCGTGCTCGGCGGGCTCTCGCCGGAATGATCAGGGTTTGACGATCAGGCTATTGCGAACTTCAGTCACGCCCTTGACCGAGCTCGCAATCTGGCCGGCGCGATCTTTCTCGCGCTGCGATTTGGCGAATCCCGACAATTGCACGACACCACCATCGATGGTTTTCACATTGATATTGGCGGCGGACGTGACGGGGTCGTTGACGAGTTTTGCCTTGATCTCCGTGGTGACGACGGAACCGTCGACATACTGGCCGACGCTTTCCTGGTTGCGCGCAACCGAGCAGCCGGCGGCCGTCACCAGGGTTGCGGCCGCCACGGCCGCCACCGCGGCAAGTCGAAAAGTCTTCATGATGCGTCTCCTATGAGAAAATGGCGGTTCCTCGTCGGGCTCGCCGCCGACCCGCGTGGCCGTCATTTGCCGACTTCATGGCCGACAATGCCGCCGACCGCGGCGCCCCCCACGGTTCCCAACGCGCTTCCGCCCGAAAGTACGGCGCCGCCAATCGCGCCGGCGCCAGCCCCTATCGCCGTATCGCGGCCCTGACGCGACATGCCGCTGCACGCGGTCAAACCAAGAGCCACCAGCGCAATAGCGGCGATTCCCACGATTCGTTTAACCGTAATCATTGATGCACCCGTTATGAAAACCATTTGAGAAAAGACACGATTGTTTCTTCATATCAAAGTAACACGGCGGCGCCGGCCACTGAAGTAACGCCTGTAACGATTCTGTTCGGCTGGACTCAGCCACGAAGAGCACGTGCGGTTCAAAATGCGCGGTTCAAAGCATGTGCCGCCACGAACCATTCATCCGCAACACACCCCGGCAGCGGCAGAAAATGCTGGTGAACAATCGCGTGGTACAGTAGCGAACAGACGCGGGGTGCCTGCATGCGCGGCGCAGGCTGAGATCAGACCCGTCGAACCTGACCTAGATCGTACTAGCGGAGGAACGTCGCCAATGCCCCCCATTCGACCAACGAAATCAATCCTGCCCAGGGATCTCGGCACCGCCTTGGCGGCGCTGCGCGAGCGCGCGCCACTCGTTCAGTGCCTGACCAACATCGTGGTGGCGAATTTCACGGCCAACGTGCTTCTGGCGGCCGGCGCCAGCCCCGCCATGGTGGACAACCCCGCCGAGGCGGAATCGTTTGCCGGCATCGCGGGCGGCGTGCTGATCAACCTTGGCACGCCGTATCCCGACACGACAGAAGCCATGGCGGCAGCCATACGAGGCGCTGAAGCGAACCACACGGCGTGGGTGCTCGACCCCGTCGCCGTGGGGGCCCTGCGCTGGCGCACTTCCCTCGCCCATCAATTTCTGCGCGGCCACCAACCGAGCATCGTGCGCGGCAACGCATCGGAAATCCTTGCGCTCGCGGGCGGCGCCGGTGGCAAAGGCGTGGAGTCGCTGGCATCGGTCGAACAGGCGCATGGCGCCGCCGCCACGCTCGCTGCGGCGCATCATACCGTCGTCGCGGTCAGTGGCGCAGTCGACTACCTGACCGACGGCACGCGGTCGGTTCGAATCGCCAACGGACACCTGTACCTCACACGAATCACCGGCTCGGGCTGCGCGCTTGGCGGACTGATGGCCGGTTTCGCCGCGGTGGTCGACGACGCGCTGTGCGCGGCCGCGGCGGCAACCGCCACCCTGACGGTCGCGGCCGATATCGCCGCCAAGCGCGCCAGGGGGCCAGGGAGTTTCGCGGTTGCGCTGCTCGACAGCTTGTGCGATCTGACCCCCGGCGCGCTGGTCGACACCGTTTGCCTGCCATGACCCCACACCGAAAGAGGAAGAAGGATGACGTTTACTGACCAAGCGTGGCGCGATGCCGCCAGCACGGTTGCCGCCATTGAAAAACACCCGTTTCTGACCGGGCTGGCGGCCGGAACTCTGCCGGCCGAACGGTTTCGCCACTATATGGCGCAAGATGCGCTCTACCTCATCGACTACAGCCGGATGCTGGCTCTTGCGGCCAGCCAGGCGGCGCGCGCTTCCGAAATCGAGTTCTGGTCGACCAGCGCAACACATGCCGTCATCGCCGAGCGTGAACTCCACGCCCGCTTCGTGAACGACCTGACGGCCGCCCGGCAATCGCCCACCTGCCTGGCGTATACGTCGTTCCTCGCCGCGCTCGGTACCGGTGGATCGTACCCTGTGCTCATCGCGGGTGTG
This sequence comes from Candidimonas sp., assembly GCA_004298545.1. Lineage (GTDB taxonomy): Bacteria > Pseudomonadota > Gammaproteobacteria > Burkholderiales > Burkholderiaceae_B > SCQX01. Next base: position 26,774 of record SCQX01000227.1, read on the forward strand.
CTGCCGTGTTTCTGGATCTACGAACACGTGGGAAATATCATGTCCGCAATGGTTGGCGATCTGGCTGATCACCCGTACGGTGCCTGGATCGGCACCTACGCCGATCCCGCGTTCGCCGATTCGTGCCGCCAGGCGCGCGGCATCGTCAACCGAGCGATCGACGCGGCTACACCCGACACGGTGTTACGCGCGGCGGAAGCATTCCGCATTGCCAGCCAGTACGAATGGATGTTCTGGGACGCGGCGTGGCGGCTGGAGGGATGGCCGATGCACACCCCCGAAGCCATAGTGCAACCCGCAGCTTCCTGACAACGGCCGATACGCCGTCGAACGCGGAGCGTGCGGTTCCTGACGCGACCGATACACCGTCGAACGCAGAGCGGGCTTCCGGATACGACCACCGCGCGCAAAGCCAGACGCCGTGCCGGGGCCACGGCGCGAGCTGCATACCCCGACGCAGCCAGGTCATGCGATCACCCTATTCCCAAACGTATCGGGGTCTTGTAACATTGCTGTAAGCGTTTACAGCAATTTGATGCCCCATGAACCCGGACCAATGGATTTTTCGATGACGCGCTGGCGCAACACCTGGGCGGCGGCGGGCGAACCGGCACCCCCGATGGCGCCGGAATGCGAAGGGTCGCGCACCGCCGAAAGCGCGCGCCTCCCTGACCGCGGGAACCGCGAAAGCGACGGGCGGCGTCACTGTCGCAGCACGGTATCCATCGCTGGCCTGGCGCTCTTGCTGGCGCTGCTGGGCATCGCGTCGCGTTCGCCGAACGCACTGGCGTCGTTCTGGCCCGCCAACGCGGTGATCCTTGGCATTTTCGTGCTGCACCCGCGATTGGCGCGGCCACTGGGATGGGTATCGGTGTTGGTCGCCTTCATGATGGCGGATTTCCTCATTGCGCAAACGCCGGCGGCATCCTCGTTCATTCTGAATACGATCAATCTCGCTGGCATTGCGGCGGGGTATCTGGCATTTCGTTCGATTTTCGGCGCGCACATCGATTTCGACCAGCCTTTTTCGATACCGCGGCTTTGCCTCGTGGCACTCGCCGCGGCGGCGGCGCAGGGCTTGCTGGGCGGCGCGTTTGCAGCCGCCACGTCGCAGCAGCCACCGCTGACGGGCGCGCTCGACTGGTTCTCCGAAGGATTCCTGTCTTACATCACACTGCTGCCGGTCGTCCTTGGAGCCCCCGCGTTCTGGCGTGGTGAGCGTCGCGGCCATTGGTGGCGGCTCAGCCTGCGCCGAGCCGCCCGGGCCTGGCAGCCCATGGCGCTGCTGGGTGCCAGCCTGGCCGCGTCATTGCTCATCGGTGGAGGCGGCGCGATAGCCTTTCCGGTTCTCGCGCTGTCGTACTGCGCGCTGCGCTACCGCTTTTTCGTGACGGCGGTCGTCGTTGTGCTGTTCACCGTGTGGGCCACGCAGGCAGCAGCACTCGGCCTGCTGCCGATGCTTGCCAGCCCGATGGACGTACAGGGGCTGGTATCGTTGCGCCTGGCGACGGCCTCCATTGCCCTGGCGCCGCTGATCATCGCCAGCGTCATGGCGGCGCACGCCAGGGCGCTCGCCCAGTGGCGTTTCATGGCCGATTCGGACAGTCTGACGGCAACGCTGAACCCGCGCGGCTTCCGCCGGGAGGCGCAATCGCTGCTGCGGCGCCTGCACGCCGATCGCCAGCCGGTCGCGGCTTTGATGATGGATCTCGACTTCTTCAAGCAAATCAACGACACGTATGGCCACAGCGCCGGCGACAGCGCGCTGGTGGCTGCCTCCAACCTGCTGCGTCGCGGGCTGAGAAAAGGCGACGTGTGCGGCCGCCTTGGCGGCGAGGAATTCGGTGTGCTGCTTGCCCAGCCTTCGATCGAACAGGCGCGCGTGGCCGCCGAGCGGATTCGCGCGTCGATCGAAGCGCGGGCAATACCGACGCCAGGCGCGGAACCCATTCAACTCACCGCCAGCATCGGCGTATCGTTCGCCGATCCCGCGCCGGCAGATCTTTCATCCCTGTTGCGCAGCGCCGACCAGGCGCTCTACCGCGCCAAACGCGGCGGCCGCAACCGCGTCTGCGCACAGCGCGTGGAACCGTAGCGTCAAAACCACAGATGCCGAGAGACGGTGAGGCGCCTTGCCAGCAAGTCGCCTCACCTCCTACAATCAGACCGCTTCGTTATTTCGAGCAATGCTAGGGGTGCCGCGACAGCGGCTGAGACAGTCCCTTTGAACCTGATTGAGATCATCCTCGCGCAGGAAAGCAGCTCGCCACGGCGGCAGCTTCCTGTCGCACGCGCCTGCCTCCTGCCTTTTTGACAGGCGCGTCATGAAAAAAACAGCTTTCCCCCTCGACAATGCCCGGGTGCCCTTCCCGCACGTGGCCGGTACCCGGCGGCGACGCCGAACGGGTCGACGACTGCCGCGAACGCTGGCGGCGCTGACCGCGCTGGCCGCCAGCGCTACGCTGGCCACCAGCGCACAGGCGGAAAGCAACTTGACGCTCTACGGCATCATCGACGGCGGTCTCACGTACGTCAACGGCGGTACGGGCGCGCACGTGACGCGGGCCGACGACGGTGTACTGAACCCCAACCGCTGGGGACTGAAGGGTGACGAAGACCTGGGCAACGGCATACACACCCTGTTCACCCTGGAGAGCGGCTTCAGTCTGAATACCGGAACCAGCCACCAGGA
>SCQX01000025.1 GCA_004298545.1 Candidimonas sp.
TAGTTCGTTTCATGGGTGGCGATGCGCGCCAGCGGCCCCGCTACCGTGAGCGCGTATTGGCTGTCGGTCAGGCGCATCGGCCACGAGATGGCGCCGACTTCGCCGGGGGACGCGCGGTTCGTGTCGGAAAACCAGCCTCGCACCAGCGCGCTCTGGATGGTGACTTCGATCTCGGCTGGGTCGGTCATGGTGTTGCGGGTGTAACGAACCAATGGATGTTCGGTCAGCAGCCGCCTGCGCTCGCTCGGGTCGAGCGTGGACAGCAGGGCGTGCCCGGTCGGGCTGGCATGCGGTTCGCTCTGGGCTCCCGGCTGTTCGGAATAGCGCACGGGGTAGGTCGATTCCAGGCTGTGCAGCAGAATCACCCGTTTGTTCAGACTCAGCTTCGAGAACAGAATGGTTTCGTTGATGGAGCGGTGCAGGTCGCGCAGATTGGGCAGGATGTTCTCGAGCACGGGGTCGCAGCGCGAGATTCGCTCGGCCATGGCCAGCAGGCGGCCGGTTGGGTAGTAGGCGTGCCAGCCGCCTGTCTCGTAGACGTAGCCGAGATTGATCAGGGTCTTGAGCAGAGCCTGACAGCTGGAGACGGGCGCCGACAGGTCGCGTGCGATCTGCGTCAGCGACAGCGGTTTCTGTTCTCGTGCGAAGGTCTCGATGATCTCGAGTACCCGCAGAGCGGTCTTGACGTTGGCATCCGGCGTGGTGGGGGGCATGTTGGCGGTGTCGGGTTCGGAATTCCGACAGTATAGGGGCGCCGTCGGGACCATGCGAATGCCATAAATGCCCCCCGCACTTATAATTGAAGGCTCGCGTGCGCCTGGTGTCCTGTCGACGCTTCAAACCCGACAGCCTCCCCGCCCCTGGGCTTGGGGCGCAGGCGTTCATGGAACTCAACCATGGCCAAGAAGATACTCATTGTCCGCATGTCGTCCCTGGGCGACCTGGTGCATATGCTGCCGGCCATCTCCGATATTGCGCGCCACGTGCCTGGCGCATTGATCGACTGGGTGGTGGAAGAGAATTTTACCGAGATACCGGCATGGCATCCCGCCATACGCGACGTCATCCCGGTTGCGCACCGCCGCTGGCGCAAGCATTGGTGGGCGGCCGACACACGCGCCGAACGCGCCGCGTTGCGCGCCAAACTGCAGTCGCGCCGTTACGATGTCGTACTCGACATGCAGGCGTTGATGAAATCCATCTGGGTCGTGCGTCAGACGCTAGGCACGCGGCACGGGCTCGACCGGAAGTCGGCGCGAGAACCCATGGCGTCGCTGTTTTACGACGTGAAGCATCGCGTGAATTTCTGGCAGCCGGCGGTGGAACGGCAACGGCAACTGGCGGCGGCAACATTCGGCTATACCTACGAGGGCGTGCCCGATTTCGGGCTCGATGCGCTGACGCGCGGCGTTTCCATCGAACCTTATGTGGTGATCATGCCTTCGGCAAGCCGTGGCGACAAACTCTGGCCGGCGGAATCCTGGCACCGTGTCTTCGACCACCTGAGCGCGCGTGGCCTCGGTCTGTCGCTGCTGGCGGGAAACCCCGAAGAATCGGCGCGCGCGCAGGCGTTGTCCCGCGGCTACCCCAATGCGCGCGTGATGCCGCGCATGAGTCTGCGCGAGGTTGCGCGGCTGTTGGCGGCCACAACGCTCATGGTGGGGCTCGATAGTGGCCTGACGCACCTGTCGGCCGGCCTCGGCCGGCCGACGATCGGTATCTACAAGGCGTCAACGCCCGTTCGCACGCCGCTCGAAGGGGCCGGCTACACGGCAAGCTTGGGCGATCGTGGCAATGCGCCGTCGGCCGAAACGGTTCTGAGCGCGGTCGAGCAAGCCCTGACGTATCGGCCGGGGGGGGTGATGGACGAGATCGTCACCGGTTTCTCCGGCATAGTGCCTGGGCTGGCGCACTGATCCGCGCCGGGTGCGCCCGATCCGACCGGCTCGATCGAGGGCGAGCGCGGTGCGTGGCACCATCGGTTACCATTGGCGGGTCGCGAGTCGGGAAGGTTGGCCGGTTTGAACCGTTTTCTCTACACTGCTCTGATCCGTTTGTTCTCCCCCATGCTGTTGGCGTGGATGGGGTTGCGGGCGCGCCGCGCGGGCGGACATTGGGAAGTGATGTCGGGGCCGCGCTTCGGGTATTACCCCGAGCCCAGTCCGTTGCGCGCGCCCGTCTGGGTGCACGCCGTCAGCCTCGGCGAGACGCGCGCGGCCGAACCCCTGGTGCAGGCCCTGCTGGAGCACGGCAACGATGTCCTGCTCACCCATATGACGGTTACGGGCCGGGCCGAGGGCGCTCGCGTGTTCGCTCGCGCCATCGCCGAAAACCGGCTGGCTCAGCAATGGTTCCCCTATGACTTCCCTGGCCCGGCGCGCCGTTTCGTCAACCACTATCGCCCCGGCGTCGGCGTGCTCATCGAGCGCGAGGTCTGGCCCAACGTGATTGCCGCGGCGCGCCGCGCGCGCATACCGATGGTGCTGGCCAGCGCGCGGTTCTCCGATCACGCGCTGCGCCAGAGCCTGCGGTCGGGCCGCGTGATGCGCGAAGCTTACGAGAGCTTGCAGGCGGTCTATGCGCAGGCGCTCAGCGACGCGCAGCGACTGGAACAGGCTGGCGCGTCCGCGGTTCGCGTCTCGGGCAATTTCAAGTTCGATATTTCCCTGTCCGATCCGAAGATTGCGCGTGGCCGCGCCTATGCGGCCGCCCTGGCACGCAAGATCGTCGTGATTGCAAGTGCCCGCGAGGGAGAGGACGAGTCGTTCGTCAGGGCGCTGACGCATCAGATGCGGCGTTTGCGCTCGCAAGGCTATGAACAGGCAGAGCAAATCCTGTTTTGCCTGGTGCCGCGCCATCCACAGCGCTTCGAAGCCGTTGCGGCGATGCTGTCGGCGGCGGGCATTACCTTTTTGCGGCGGTCCGAACTGGTTCGCATGGGCGAGCTCAGCACCTCGGCGCTGGAGGCCAGCGTGGGCGCTACCGTGCTGCTTGGCGACAGCCTGGGTGAAATGCCGTGGTATTACGCCGCCTGCAAGGTGGCCATCGTGGCGGGCAGTTTCGGGCCGTTTGGCGGCCAGAACCTGATTGAAGCGTGCGCGCTGGGTGCGCCGGTGATCGTGGGCCCGCACACGCGCAATTTCGAACAGGCGGTGCTCGATGCCATCGAGGAAGGCGCGGCCATCCGGGCGCCCGACCCGGCCGCGGCATTACAGGCGGCGCTGCAGCTGCTGGACGAGCCGCAGCGCCTGTCCAGCATGGAAGAAGCAGGCTTGCACTGGGTGCAGAGGCATACTGGCGCCGTTGCCCGGGTGCTTGCGGGCATCGTCGAACTTGAACGCGGTGAACGTGCGCGTTGAAACGCGGGCCCCGAACGCAAGTCTTGATGGCGTGTGTCGCGCGGGACGGCTTCGCGCCTCAGATTCGCAGGCCGTGGTATTTGCGCCCGAATTCTACGGTTGCATGGAAGAAACCGGTCTTGCTGCCGCAGTCGTAGCGTATGCCCTGATACTGGTAGCCGAACACGGGACGCACCGCCATGAGGCTTGCGATGCCATCCGTCAGCTGGATTTCCCCGCCCACGCCGACCCGGGTGCGGCGCAGGTGTTCGAAGATTTGTGGTTCCAGCACATAGCGCCCCACCACGGCAAGTGTGGATGGCGCCTCGTCGGGCGCGGGTTTTTCGATGATGGCGTCCAGGCGCGTCGTGGCGGCGTCGACCAACGAACCGGAGATGATGCCGTACTTCCCCGTTTGGTCGCGTGCGACGTTCTCGATGGCGAGCGCGCTGCCGTTGTGGCGCTCGGTCGTTTCGATCAGCTGGCGGGTGACGGATACGGGGGCGTCGATCAGGTCATCGGCGAGCAGCACCGCGAATGGTTCGTCGCCGACGATCGGTTCGGCGCACAGCACCGCGTGGCCGAGGCCCAGCGGGTTGGACTGGCGCGTGTAGATACAGTTGACGTTCGACGGGATGACGTTGCGCACGATATCGAGCAGTTTGGTCTTGTGCTTGGCTTCCAGGTCGGCTTCCAGTTCGGGCACGCGGTCGAAATGATCTTCGATGGCGCGCTTGTTGCGCCCCGTGACGAAAATCAGCTCGGTGATGCCCGCCTCGATGGCTTCCTCGACCGCGTACTGGATCAGCGGTTTGTCCACCACCGGCAGCATTTCCTTGGGCATGGCTTTGGTTGCGGGCAGGAAGCGCGTGCCCAGGCCAGCAACGGGAAATACGGCTTTGCGGACATGTTTCATTGAAGTGTGTGCGCTCACGGTTGTTGCGGTGCGGCCTGAATGGTGGCTCGCGGCGCGCCGAGCGTGACGGCGGTTTGGTGGCTTTGTTGGAAGGGCTGCGGCGTGCGCCCGCTTTCGCTGGGCGGTGGGCCGAAAAAGCCCTGCCCGTACGCAAGCAGTGCGATGTTGGCAATGAGGATCAGCAGAAAGAACAGACGCATGATCGGCGTGGGGCGGATGTGATGGCGTGGGCCATGATGGCAACTGTCCATCTTACCAGAGGCGCGACGCCGCGCTGCAGCCTGGGCGCCCGCGGGATGCCGCATGCACGCGTCATTGTGCGACCCCCGCGCTTGCCGCCGCCCCGACGCCACTGCGCGCCATCGCGGCAAGCCCGTCGAGAACCGGCGCGGGCAGCCACCGGGCAGGTCGTTGCGCGACACCCGCTTGTGCCTGTGCGTGGGCAAGTTGCCGCTTCACCTCATCGGCGAGCGCCGGCCAGCCGCCCCCCGTCACATACACCCGTGGCGGTTGCCCGTGGCGTTTCAACCCCACCGCCCATTGCCGCACCAGCGCCCCGGCCTGTGCCGCCGCGATTCCGCTGGCAATCGCGTCGAGCGTGCGGGTGGGGTAGTCGGCCACCTCTCCGTCGGCGTCGGGCAGCAGGGCGGTGCCTCGTGCCAGCGCGGAGTGCATCATGGCCGGCCCCGGCAGGATGAGCCCGCCGCGAAAGGCCCAGGCCGCGGGCCGGCGCGCCGCGCCCGCCGGCTGAACGTCGCGGGTCGCCGTGCGATTCGACGCGGGCATGGCGATCGTGTCAGGGGCGACCGCGTCAGGCGTCGCTGTATCGATGGTGGTCGCGGTACCGAACGTTGCGAGCATCAGGCCGCCCGGCGCGTCCCGACACGCATCGGCCGTAAAATCCGACAGCATGCCCACCAGCGACAGCCAGCGGTCGGCCCCCAGTTGTTCGGGCGGGTCGTA
>SCQX01000228.1 GCA_004298545.1 Candidimonas sp.
ATCAGCGGGGGCCGACGGCCAGCCAGAAGGGGATGGTGGCGGCCGAAAGCAGCGTTCCCAGCGACATCACCATGGCGGTCAGGCGCCCGTTGCCGCCCATGCGGTTGGCCAGGACGTGCGCCGACGAGGATGCCGGCAGGGCGCTGAACAGCAGGAGCATCTGCCGTTCAAGTAGCGGCAGATGCATGGCCCAGCCGATGACCAGAGCGGCGATGGGGCTGAGAATCAGGCGCACGGCGATCATCCACGTAACCAGCCCCGCATCGCGCGCGCCGCCCGAGAGCGAGAGCACCGCGCCGACGCACAGCAGCCCCATTACGATGGCGGATTCCCCGAGTCGTCCCAGGACGGTGTACAGCAGCGCGGGTATGGGGATCGCCAGAAAATTGAATGTGAGGCCGGCCACGGTGGCGATGATGAAGGGGTTGCGCACGATTTCGCCCAGCATGCGCCCGTGTTGCTGGCGCGCCAGCGCGTGGACCGCCGCCATGTTGACGAAGGGAACGGCGAATCCGGCAACTACCGCCATGGTAGCCTGTCCGGGGCCGGCGGCCAGCGCGGCGGCCATGGAAAGGCCGATGTACGTGTTGAAGCGGTAGGCGCATTGCGCGGTCGATGCGTGGTCGATGGGATCGGGACGCAGTATCGGCACGGCAAGCCACGCCAGCCCCACGCCGCACGCCAGGAGTGCGGCGGTGGCTTCGAACAGGACCATGGCGCCGCTCGGGCTTAGCGGCGCCCGCGCGGTGGCGTGGAACAGCAGGGCGGGAAACAGCACGAAATAAACCAGCCGCTCCGTGTCCTGGAAGAATTTGGCCGAAAAGCCGAGCCGATGATACAAGACCCAGCCGAGGCCGATCAGCAGGAAGTCGGGGAGGACCAGGAGGAGAACGGACATGCGTGCGGGGACATGGCCCCCGCGGCGTACGCCGGGGGCGTTGGCGCTCAGGCGAGAATGAAGGGGCGGCCCGTGACCGGAGTGGTTGGCACGGCAAGATCCTGCTTGGCGATGATGCCCGCCTCGTGCGCCTTGCGTCCGGCCTGGATGGCGAGCCTGAAAGCTTCGGCCATCAGCGAAGGATTGTGCGCCTTGGAAACGGCGGAATTCAGCAGCACGGCATCGAAGCCCATTTCCATGGCCTCGGTGGCGTCCTTGGGGGAACCGATGCCGGCGTCGACGACGAGCGGGACGTCGGGAATACGTTCGCGCAGGGTGCGCAGCGCGTATGGGTTGACCAGGCCTTGACCGGAGCCGATGGGCGCTCCCCAAGGCATGAGTATGCGGCAGCCCACGTCGAGCAGACGCAGGCAGGTGACCAGATCGTCGGTACAGTATGGAAAGACTTCGAACCCCAGTTTGACCAGCCGCGCGGCCGCCGGTACCAGTTCCACGGGGTCGGGTTGCAGGGTGTAGCTGTCACCGATGACTTCGAGCTTGATCCAGTGGGTGTCGAAGACTTCGCGCGTCATTTGCGCCAGGGTGACGGCTTCGTCCGCCGTGTAGCAGCCCGCGGTGTTGGGCAGCAAGTGGGCGCCGCTGGCGCGGATGATGTCCAGGAACCCCTGGCCCGATGCGTTTTCGACGGGCCTCCCGGTTCCTTGTGCGAGCTGACGCTTGAGGCTGACCGTGACGACGTCGGCCCCGGCCGCCTGGATGGCCTGGCGCAGGATGTGGGGAGACGGATACCCGGCCGTTCCCAGGAAGAAACGGCTGTTCAGCGTGGTGCCAGCAATGTCGAAAGCCATGGTCAGCCTCCGGTGATGGGTTCGAAAGTGGTGATCGCGTCGCGATCGTTCAGTATGAATTCGCCGCGCGACTCGCGTGCGACGTAATTGCCGTTGACGGCGGTGGCCGCGGCGGTTGCGTCGCGGCGCAGGGTGCCGAGCAACTCCCGTAGTGTGGTGGCTGCCGCGACGGTGTGTTCGGCGCCGTTCACGGTAACGGAAATCGTGTGCATGATTCTGTTCGTGTCGATCGGGGACGCGGTTGTCAGGCGTTCAGGGCCGTGAGCGCTTGTTCGACAATGGCGGGAGCAATCAGCCAACCGTGACGAAACAGGCCGTTGATGCGCGTGAGCCCGGCCTCGCATTCCACGCGCGGCAGGTTGTCGGCAAGCGCCGGGCGCAGATTGGTTTCGTTGTGCACGAGGCGCGCCTCGGCAAGCCCCGGCATGACGCTGTGCGCCGCGGCAAGCAGCTCGACCGTCGATCGCAATGATACGGGGGAACGGTCTTCGCTTTCGATCTCGGTGGCTCCCACCACCACGATGTCGCCTGGCCGCGGTACCAGATAGACATGGTGGCGCGGGTGCATCAGGCGGATGGGGCGGTTCAGGCGTACGCCCGGCGCATGCACCCAGAAAATTTCGCCGCGCACCCCGCGCACCTGGCGGCATGAGATTGCGGGGGTGGCCCGCGGCCCGTCGTCGCCGCCGCGCGCGCCCGTGCCGCGCACGTCGAATACGTGGTCGAAGGGGTGGACGGTGCCGCGCGTGCGCAGCGCCCCCGCCGTGAGCTGTTCCACCGGCGCGTTCCAGTGCCACGTCACCGCGCCATGCGTCGACGCATAGAGCGCGTGCATGGCCTGCACGGTGTGCAACTGCCCCTCGTTCGGCAGCATCCAGGCTTGCGACGGACCATGCACATCGGGCTCCAGTTCGGCGAGCTCGGCGAGAGAGATAGCCCGCGGGCGGTGCTCGGCCGGCGCCTTTTCGTTGAGCAGACGGATCATGCGTTGCGCCGCGCCGGTATCGGCCCGATGCGCGAGCAGCAGGCTGCCTGAGCGGCTGAACGATACCGGTTCTTCCAGCGTGGGAATGATGTCGGCCCACAGCGCCATGGAGCGTACGCCGTAGTCGAAGACATTCATGTCGGCCGATTCGAGTTCGGCCGTGGGGCACAGCATGCCGGCGGCCGTCCAGCCGGCGGCGCCGCGCGCCTGTGGACCCGCGACCGGGTCGAAGACCTCGACAGTGTGGCCTTTTCGCGTCAGCTGCAGCGCGAGTAAGCGGCCGAGCAAGCCGGCCCCAGCAATGCCAAATTTCATAATTTTTCGCGAAACCGGTACAATGCGTTCCTAATATCGAGACGCTTCCTATGGCCATTATAGAGCACGCGCGCCGTGCCGCGGGGGAAAGCCCTACGCTGTCTGGCAATACGCCGGCAATGCGCCTGTTTTCGTTGTTGGAAATCATTGCGCGGAAAGACCAGTTCTTTTCCTTGCAGAGCCTCGTCGAGGAATTGGGTTTGCCCAAGCCCACCCTGCATCGCATGCTGCAGCAGCTCGAGGGCGCGGGAATCATTGCGCGCGACGGCGATGGGCGCCAGTACAGTTCCGGGCTGCGCCTGCGTCGCATGGCCGAGAACCTGCTGTTGAACAATACCGTGCATGGCGCGCGCCATGCCGTTTTGCGGCAGTTGGTGGAAGAGGTCGGCGAAAGCTGCAATATCACCACCTGCTCGGGCGACGAGGTTCTTTACCTGGATCGCGTCGAAACAATGGCGCCGTTGCGCTTTTATCTGCGCCCGGGGTCGCGCGTGCCGTTGCATTGTTCCGCCAGCGGCAAGTTGTTCCTCGCACAAATGACACAGCTCCAGCGGCGACGGCTGCTGGCGCATGCGCCCTTGGCCCGCTACACCGAGAAGACGCTCACCACGCCCGACGAAGTGGAGCGTGAAATCGAGCGCGTGCGGCGCAACGGTTATGCCAAGGACGATGAAGAATTCCTTCCCGGGCTACTGTGTGTGGGCGTCATCGTGCCGGCGGCGCAGGGCAAGTCGAATATGGCGGTGGCCATTCAGGCGCCGATCATGCGCATGACCGCCGACCGATCGCTATTGTGCCTGCCGTCCTTGCGGCGCGCCGCAAAGGCCCTGGCCGAGATCGAAGCCGCTAACGGCGCTGGACTTTAGCCCGGTCACGCGCCAGGCCGGGAATCGCGCGAATGCCCTCCGCCGATCGCAAATCCATGGAATTCATGCGAAGACATGCCTGACACGTCCGCCTCATCATCGCCCATGCGGCACGCGTCGACCCGCGAATTATTCGGTTTTGACTGCCGCCTCGACATCCCCATGTTCGGCACGCGTGGCGAGCACGTGCCCGACGTGGATCCCGCCTACCGTTTCAACAAAGACGCAACATTGGCCATTCTGGCGGGCTTTGCCCGTAATCGGCGCGTGATGCTGCAAGGGTTGCATGGAAGTGGCAAGTCGACGCATATCGAACAAGTGGCGGCGCGTTTGAACTGGCCCTGCGTACGCGTCAATCTGGATGGCCACATCAGCCGCCTCGATCTGGTGGGGCGGGATGCCATCGTAGTGCGCGGCGGGTTGCAGGTGACGGAATTTCAGGAAGGAATCGTGCCGTGGGCACTGCGTCGGCCGGTGGCGCTGGTATTCGACGAATACGATGCGGGGCGCCCCGATGTGATGTTCGTGATTCAGCGTTTGCTGGAGCAGGATGGCCGGTTCACACTGCTGGACCGCAACCGTGTGATGCGTCCGCATCCGTATTTTCGCCTGTTCGCCACCTGCAATACTTTGGGGCTGGGCAACTTGAACGGCCTGTACAGCGGCGCCCAGGTGCTGAACCACGCGCAGCTCGATCGCTGGAACGTCGTTGCAACGCTGAATTACCTTCCCGCGGAAGAGGAAATCGCCATCGTGCTGGCGCGTGTGCCCGAGTTGAACACCGAGGCGGGGCGCCGCGTCGTTGCCTCGATGGTTGCGCTTGCCGGGCTTACGCGCAAGGGTTTCGAAGTTGGCGACCTCTCCACGCTGATGTCGCCGCGAACGGTGATCGGCTGGGCGGAGAATACCCAGATTTTCGGCGACCTGTGGCAGGCGTTCTGTCTGTCGTTCGCCAACCGCTGCGATGACGCGGAGCGGGCAATCGTTGCCGAGTATTATCAGCGTTGTTTCGTTAGCGGCGCCGCCGATCCCGGCGGTGCCGGCACGGGATGACCGCCCGTGGACAGCGTCAGGCGGCGTCGGCACCTCGATGATCTTTGCGCGGCGGTTGTGCGCGCGGTTGCGGGCCGTGCGCGGCTGCATTACGAGGCTGGACGCTTGTACGACGATGCGCGGCTCGTTCCCGTCCGCGCGCCGCACCTCGAGATGGACGCCGCGGCCAGTGGGTTGCCGGCCCGCCGCGGCGTGGTCGACGCGGTGGCGCTGCGCCTGCGTTTTTCAGACCCCGCGCTGCACGCCCGGTTGATGCCGGGCGACCCCGTGCAGCGGCTGGTTTTCGAGTGGCTGGAACAATTGCGCGTCGAATCCCTCGCACCCGCCGAAATGCCGGGAATGCGGCGCAATGTCGAGCGGCATTACCGTGATTGGTCGGACGCCTACTTTGGTTCCGGTGCGGCAGAGAGTCGTCTTGGCCGGCTCATCTTTGCACTCTCGCAGATTGTCTGGACTCGCCTTTCAGCGCGCCCGTTGCCGGAAGACATCGCCGACTTCGTACAGTCCACTTATCAACGGTTGACCCCTGTGCTCGGTCCGGCGTTCATCGGCATACGGCGCCACCGCCGCGACCAGGCGCGTTTTGCGCGCTACGCGCTGGATATCGCGCGTGAGATCGCCCGGCGCATCGAGATCGAGGTGGAAACCGCGCCGGAGCCGCGACGCCAGCGCGCCGGCGCGCGCCTCCTCGCACTGGATTTCGACGACGAGGCGGAAGGCGCGTCGCCATCATCGGCCGGGATGGCGACGTGGCGCGCGGACAGCGTGGCCGCGGTTCGATATCGAGTATTCACCACGCGCTACGATCAGGAATGCCAGGCGGCCGATCTGGTGCGTGGCGAGTTGTTGCGCGTCTATCGCGCACGCCTCGATCGGCGCATCGTGAGCCAGGGTGTGAACCAGCATCGCCTGGTCCGTGCCCTGCGTGCCGTTCTGGCGCAGCCGCAGTGCGAGGGTTGGGATTTTGGCCAGGAAGCGGGAGTGGTGGATGGCCGTCGCCTGTCGCAGTTGGTGAGTTCGCCGGGCGAACGCCGCATCTTTCGCACCAACCGCGTCGTGCCCGTCGTGAGCGTGGCGGCCACGCTGTTGATCGATTGCTCGGGGTCGATGCGCGCCGCCATGGAGTTGACCGCCGTCATGGTGGACGTGCTGATGCGGGCGCTCGAACAGGCGGGGGCGGTGACGGAGATCCTGGGGTTCACCACCGCGGCCTGGAATGGCGGCCGTGCGCGCGAAGATTGGCTGGCGATGGGGCGTCCCTCGCATCCGGGCAGGCTCAGCGAGGTTCGTCATCTTGTTTTCAAGGCGGCGGGAACGGACTGGCATCGCGCGCGCCGCCCCTTGGCTGCGCTGCTCAAGAACGATCTGTTGCGCGAGGGGGTCGATGGCGAGGCGGTGGACTGGGCGTGCGCGCGGCTGCGCCGGAGTGACGCGGCACGGCGTTTGCTGGTGGTGTTTTCAGATGGCTGTCCGATGGACACGGCAACCAGCCGGGCCAATGGCGACTTTTACCTCGATGATCATCTGCGGGAGGTGGTGGCGCGCAACACGCGCCAGCATGGAATCGACATCTGTGGCGTGGGGGTAGGGGTGGATCTTGGCACGGTCTACCCGCGCGCGCTTGCCGTTGATGTGGCGCAGGGGCTCGACAACGCGGTGTTCGACGCGTTCGTTCGGCTGGTGGACCGGCGCCGGCGATGACGCGGGTTCAGGCGTCTGAACCCGCCGCCTGCGCCGCCGTGGCGGCGATGACGTTGTAGACGTCGTCGGTGCTGCAACCGCGCGACAGATCGTTGGCCGGTTTGTTCAGCCCTTGAAGCAGCGGGCCGATGGCGCGTGCGTGACCCAGCCTTTCGGTGAGTTTGTAGCCGATGTTGGCAGCATCGAGGTTCGGGAAAATCAGTACGTTGGCGCGCCCTTCCAGCGCTGAATCGGGTATCTTGCGGCGTGCGATGTCGGGCACGATGGCGGCGTCGAGCTGCACTTCACCATCCACACGCAAGTGGGGCGACCGCTCCCGCACCAGCTGCGTGGCCCGGGCGACTTTCTCTACCGCCGGGTGGCGCGCGCTGCCCTGAGTCGAGAAAGACAGCATCGCCACCCGCGGTTCCACGGCCAGGAAGCGGCGCGCGCTTGCCGCCGCGGCCAGCGCGATGTCGGCGAGCCCTTCGGCGCTGGGGTCGATGACCAGCGCGCAGTCGGCGAAAACCATCGCGCGGGTATCGTCATGAAATGGTTCCTCGCGTGTCATAATGAAAAAGCTTGATATCAGCCCGATGCCGGGCCGTGCGCCGATCAGCTGCATCGCGTGGCGCACGACATCGGCAGTGGTGTGGGCGGCGCCCGCGACAGAACCGTCGGCGTGTCCCAGGCGCACCATGAGCGTGGCGAAAACCAGGGGATCGCGCACGGTGGCGCCCGCCGTTTCGGGCGTCATGCCGCGCGCGCGCCGCAGTTCGAGCAGCGTTTCTATCATTTCCGGCGCGAGCGGGGACGTGGCGGGATCCACCAGTTCGACTCCGTGGAGGCTCAGGCCGTTCGCCCCCGCCAGCGCGGTGATCCGCGCTTGATTGCCGACGATGAGGACGTCGGCCGTGCGGTCATGGTGGGCGCGTATGCCCGCCCGCAGCACTCGCGGGTCTTCGCCTTCGCACAGTACGATGCGGCGCGGCGCGAGACGCGCCTGGTGAATGATCTGATCCAGTACGTCCATGGTGACGCGGTCTCCGCTATTGCGCGATGGCCGCCGATGGCGTTCATCGCGCGACGACGCGTCAGGCGTAGTCCTTGTATTTCGCCAGCAAGCGCACGGGTCTGGAGAGTGCGTCGCGCCGGAACGGATCGCCCAGTTCGCGTGTGCACATGATCTCCAGGATGGTCGTCTTGCCGTCGTTCATTTGGCGGTCGACGGCTTTTTTGAGTGCTGACCCGACGTCTTCGAGCTTGTCGACCACCACGCCTTCAGCGCCCATTGCCCGCGCGATGCCCGCGAAACTCTGGTTGTCGAGTTCGCCCGCCACGAAGCGGCGGTTGTAGAAGTCGACCTGGTTCTTCTTTTCGGCGCCCCATTGGCGGTTGTGGAAGACCACCGCCGTCACGGGAATCTTGTGGCGCACGCAGGTCATGGTTTCACCCATGCTCATGCCCCAGGCGCCATCGCCGGCGTAGGAGATGGCGGGGCGGTCGGGCGCCGCCACCTTGGCGCCGATGATGGTGGGAAACGCATAGCCGCAGTTCCCCCAGCTCATGGCGGCGAACATGCTGCGCGGGTGTTCGAAACGCAGGTAGCTGTTGGCCACGGAGTTGATGTTGCCGATGTCGGTCGAGACCATGGCGTTGCCCGGCATGGCTTTTTCCAGCTCGCGCAGGACCTGCCGCGGATGCAGGTATTTGCCGGGCTCTTTGCGCTGTTCTTCGATCATGTCCAGACTGTACGGATCGGTTTCGTGCGTCCAGTGGTCCAGCTCATTTTCCCAGGCAGCTTTCTCCGCCTTGATTTCCTTGGCACGCGCCTCTTTGGAAGCGTCGCAGGCAAGTGTGCGGTTGGCAAGCCGCTGCGTCAGCGCCGCCGCTGCCGCCTTGGCGTCGCCGCAGATGCCGACGGTGATTTTCTTCACCAGGCCAAGCATTTTGTTGTCGGCGTCGATCTGGATGATTTTTGCGTTCTTCGGCCAGTAGTCCATACCGTGCTGCGGAAGCGTGCCGAAAGGCCCAAGGCGGGTGCCCAGCGCCAGCACGACGTCCGCCTTCGCGATGAGCTTCATGGCGGCCTTCGAGCCCTGATAGCCCAGCGGGCCGCACCACAAGGGGTGGCTGGCGGGGAATGAGTCGTTGTGCAGGTAGCTGTTGACCACGGGGGCGCCGAGCCGTTCGGCGAGTGTCTTGCATTCTTCCACCGCATCGCCCATGACCACGCCGCCGCCGGAGATGATGACGGGGAATTTAGCTTGCGCCAGCAGATCGGCCGCCGCATTCAGGCTGTGTTCGCCGCCCGCGCCGCGCTCCAGATGCTGTGGCCGTGGGATTTCGACGGTGATGTCGCCGTAGAAGTAGTCGCGCGGGACATTCAGTTGCGTGGGCCCCATTTCGGACAGCGCCCGGTCGAAGCAGCGCGCCGTGAATTCCGCGATGCGCGCCGGGTTCGTGACGTGGCCCTGATATTTCGTGAATTCCTGGAACATGGGCAACTGGTTGGCTTCCTGGAAGCCGCCCAGGCCGATGCCCATGGTGCCCGCCTGCGGGGTGACGATGACCACCGGGGAGTGGGCCCAGTAAGCCGCGGCGATGGCGGTGACGCAGTTGCTGATGCCGGGGCCGTTCTGCCCGATCACCACGCCCTGGCGGCCGCTGACACGCGCATAACCGTCGGCCATGTGCGCGGCGCCCTGTTCGTGGACGACGGGGATGAGCCGGATGCCAGCCGGCGCGAAAATGTCCATGGCATCCATGAAGGCCGAACCCATGATGCCGAACATTTCGGTGACGCCGTATGCGGCAAGGGTTTCGACGAAAGCTTCGGACGGGGTCATTCGTTGGGGACCTGAGGCGACGGTCTTGTTGGTGCTCATGTGGTTTCCTCGGTGGTGTGGTTGGACTGGTTTTCCGCCAGTATCAGTGGAGGCTGAGGCTTGTGTTTCCGCTGCGGAAATTCCCGATAATCCTATGCCAGTTCCCGTTGTCGGTCAATAAAAATAATTGAATATGGAACTTTCCATCTCGTTTTATAAGATGTGTGCCACTGGCTCATTCGAAAGGGAGGTTCTGGTCCTAGACCGCCCTGCGGCGTTTCACTAAGTTGCGATTCATGGCCATCGGCCGTGCATCGACCACCAACGACAGCGAACGCGCCTGATGCGATCGTCACGGAGAGAAGGAATGTCCGAAGAATCATTGACCCGGCTGCTGGAATCGTTTGGCGCCGCCTGGAATCGCCACGACATCGAAGCGCTCATGGCCTGCATGCATGATGACTGCGTGTTCGAGGCCGTTGCGGGTCCAGATGCCTGCGGTGCGCGCCACCAAGGGCCGCAGGCCGTGCGCAAGGCGTTCGAATCGGCCTGGCTGACCATTCCCGATGCGCAGTGGCGCAACCCGCGGGTGTGGGTGAAGGGCGAACAGGGCGTCGTGGAATCGACCTTCACTGGCACCGCGGCCGACGGCGCCCATATCGAAGCTAATATGGTGGACCTGATCACCTTTCGCGATGGCAAAATCCTGCGCAAGAACGCCTTCCGCAAGAACCGGCCGCCCATGCGCCGCACTGCCTGAATTCGCCCCCCCGGCCGCGCCGGCGGGCGGTCAGCCGGTGTGCCGCTCTTCGGCGTAGACTTGGCGCAGTGCCTCGATGCCTGGTTCGATACGCTGGCTGTCGATGGCACTGAACCCCATGCGCAGGTAGTTGTTGTTGTCCCGGTTCGCGTTGTGGAAGAACACGTGCCCCGGTTCCACACAAATGCCTTGTTCCAGTGCGTGCGCGGCCAGCCGCTCGGTATCGACACCGGCGGGTGCGCGCACCCAGCAGGAGGAACCGCCCGTCGGCGCCTCCACCTCGAATTCGGGCAGATGGCGATGCAGCGCGTCGACCAGCGTGTGCGCCCGTTCTTCATACAGCAGCGACAGACGGCGCAGCAGCGAGTGGTGGTGGCCTAGCGAAATGAACAGGGCAAAGGCCCGCTGTATGTAGGCCGACGGATGCCGCAGCATCAGGCGGCGCAACGCGCGCAGCTCGTAGATGAGTTCCGCCGGCGCGACGATGTAGCCGATGCGCAGCCCCGGGGCAAAGCTTTTCGACAGGCTTCCTACATAGATGACACGCCCGTTTGTGTCCAGACTCTTGAGCGCGGGAGTAGGCTTGTTGTCGTAGCGATTTTCCGTTTCGTAGTCGTCTTCGATGATGATGATGTCGGCTTCGTCGGCCGCGGCCAGCAACGCCTTGCGCCGCGCCAGTGGCAGTGTGACCGTGGTGGGGCACTGGTGGCTGGGCGTGACGAATATGTAGTTGCAGCGCAACAGCCGCGGGCCGATGCACAGGCCGTGTTCGTCGATGCGTAGTGGCAACAGATGGGGGGTGCGATGCGCGAATGTGTTGCGCGCATCGGGATAACCCGGGTCTTCCATGCCGACGACGGTGTGATTCTGGATCAGCATGTCGCCCACCAGATATAGCGCGTGTTGCGCGCCCACGGTAATGACGATTTCCTCCGGCCGCGCCCACACGCCGCGGCGCGGCAGCACGCGCGTGCGGATGGCTTCGATGAGCGCAGAGTCGTCGTTGGTGATCAGGTCGGGCGCCCAGCGACGGATGTCGAGCACCGACAGCGCCTTCATGCAGCATTCGCGCCATTCCGCCGTGGGGAACTGTGATGCGTCGAACTGGGCATACACGAATGGATACGGCAGCTTCTGCCACTCGGTGGGTTTGACGATGTTGCGCTGGACCGACGGCTGGAAGCTTAGGCGCCGGCCCCAGCGAACGCCTTCCTGTGTGGCGCGCCGTGCGTTTGGGGCCGCGTGCAGAAGGTCTTCCACGCGCCCCCGCAGGATGTCGGAAGCAACGAAGTAACCGCTGCGTTCGCGTGACTCGAGAAACCCCTCGGATTGCAGCTGCTGGTAGGCGAATACGACGGTGTTGCGGGCGATGCCCAGGCTGGTCGACAGCAGGCGGCTCGAGGGGATGGGTGCGCCGGGTGGCAAATGGCCGGAAAGGATGGCCGACACAAGCATCTGCCGGATGCGGCCCTGCAGGCCGAGCTGCGGGTCGCTGACCTGCTCGAACAGCGACGTCCACAGGATGGGAGAAGAGGGAGTGACAGGCTTTTGCATGACGATCTTCTTGTAGTTGTAGCAACCGTGCCCAATTCCTGCTGATACCTCCCGATCATAGTCAACGGGCCGTGAGTCGGCAATGGCGGAACGCTGGACCTGTTCGGCCGCGTTCGGCCGACTGCCCGTTTTTTTCCGGTGGACGCCCCGCGTTGCGGGCGATTCGCGCAGGTGGCGCGCCGGCCCGTCAACGCATAAAAAAACCCCGCCCGGGTGGCGGGCGAGGCGAATGCCGGGGGTGCGTTGCGGTTGGCGGATGGCGCGGCAGTTGGACGCAGTACCCCGGAAGCAGCCGGCATCTGGAATCGCGGGTGTCGAATGCCCGCGGCAGGGAGCGTGAAAGCGGATACCGTGGCCCGCGTCGTGAGTGGTGATTCACAAGACGGCGGTCAGACCTTGCCTTTCCAGGGGATCAGCACTTTTTCCGCATAGCGGATCAGCAAGTCGAATGCGAATGCGAAAAACCCAATGACGAGAATGCCCATGATGACCGTATCGCTGGCGAGATACTGTGCGGCGTTCAAGATCATGAAACCCAGGCCGCGCGCCGCCGCGACCATTTCGGCGGCGACCAGGGTCGTCCAGCCGACGCCGATCCCGATGCGCATACCGGTGAATATCTCGGGCAGGGCCGCTTTCATGATGACGTGCCAGATGATTTGCTGGCGTGTGGCGCCCATGGCGTACGCGGCGTGTATCTGCTCGATGGAGACCGATTTCACGCCCGCACGCGCGGCGATGGCCATGGGCGCGAAGATGGCCAGGTAGATGAGGAATACTTTGGGGAATTCGCCGATGCCGAACCAGATGATCACCAGGGGCAGATAGGCCAGTGGCGGCAGTGGACGGTAGAATTCAATGATGGGGTCGAACAGCCCGCGCGCGACGCGGTTGACCCCCATCATGACCCCGACCGGCACGGCGGTGACCACTGCCAGGAAGAATCCGCCCAGCACACGCTGCAGGCTCGCCTCGGTGTGTTGCCAGAGTGTCGAGTTGGCGATTCCCAGGGTGTTGGCGACGATGAATTTCTGGTACACCGCCTGCGGCGTCGGCAGGAAAATGGGCTTGATCCAGCCCATGTTTGTGACCAGGAACCACAGTGCGATCAGCGCGACCCCCGTCATCAGGCTGATGAAACCGCTGTAGCCGGCACCGGGTGCGCCGTAGACTTTGCCGGGGGTGGCCGGCTTCCCGCGGAACCAGTTGCTAAACATGGGCGATCTCTGGTTCGCCCGCCGCCCGCTCGTCGCCATAAATGAGACCGAGGATGACTTCACGCATCTGGATAAAATCGTGACTGGATTTAATGGCTCGCGCATTTCTTGTCTCCAGAAATCGCTTGTTGAAATCCAGTTCGTAGGTATTGGTGATTCGACCCGGACGAGGCGACATGACGACCAGGCGCGACCCCAGGAACAGGGCTTCCTCGACACTGTGCGTAATGAAGAAAAACATCTTGTGCGTGTGCTGCCAGACGTCGAGCAGCAGCTCTTGAATGGTTTCGCGCGTGAGCGCATCGAGCGCCGCCATGGGCTCGTCCATCAGCAGCATGGCCGGATCGCAAGTCAGCGCCCGTGCGATGCCCACGCGCTGCTGCATTCCGCCCGACAGCTGGTAGATCATGTGGT
>SCQX01000229.1 GCA_004298545.1 Candidimonas sp.
CATCAACGGCCTGGCGCGCAAGGGCGTGACGATCATGGTGACCACCCACTTCATGGACGAAGCCGAATACTGCGATCGCGTGGCGCTGCTCTCGCGCGCGCGGCTGATCGCCCTGGACACCCCCGACGCGCTCAAGCGCGTCGCGTCAAGCAACGAGCGGCCCGACCCAACCATGGAAGACACGTTCATCGGGCTGGTGAAATCGGCCGATCGGGAAGCCGAGGTGAGCGCATGAACGACATCTCCCGGCGCGCGGACACGGGTCTGGCGCGGACCGCCGGCACGCGCCGGTTCGACCCGCGGCGCCTGATGGCTCTGGTCGTCAAGGAAAGCCTGCAGGCGCTGCGCGACCCGTCCACGCTGCTGATTGCGTTCGTACTGCCAGTGGTGCTGCTGCTGTTGTTCGCCTATGCGGTGTCGCTGGACGCCAGACACGTGCGCGTTGGCGTAGTGCTGGAGTCGCCAAGCGCGTCGGCCCAGACGCTGGCCGCCGCCTTCGGCGGCACTCGCTATCTCGACGCGCACTTCTCTCACCACCGCCGGGAAGTCAACGACAAGCTGGTATCCGGTCGACTGCGCGGCTACGTGGTCATTCCGTCGGATTTCGAGCAACGCCTGACTCGGGCGGACGACGAGCCGCTGGTCCAGATCATCACTGACGGCTCCTACCCCAACACCGCCAACTACGTCGAGAACTATGCCAAGGGCGTGGTGCAGTCGTGGCGCACCGGGCGCGATATCACGGCCCCGACGCACGCCGTGACGCTGGAGCCGCGCTACTGGTTCAACGCCGAACTGGAGAGCCGGCGCGCGCTCATTCCCGGCGCCATCGCCATCGTCATGACCATCATCGGCACCATGCTGACCGCGCTGGTGGTCGCGCGCGAATGGGAACGCGGCACCATGGAGGCAATGCTGTCCACCCCGGCGTCGGTCGTCGAACTACTCGTCGGCAAGCTGCTACCGTATTTCGTTCTGGGAATCGCGTCCACGCTGGGGGCCGCGGCGCTGGCGGTCTTCGTCTTCGACGTGCCGCTGCGTGGCTCGCTCGCGGCGCTGCTGCTGCTCTCGAGCGTATTCATGGTGCCGGCGCTGGGCCAGGGCCTGCTCATTTCATCCCTGGCGCGCAACCAGTTCCTGGCGGCGCAAATCGCCCTGTTCACCGGTTTCCTGCCATCGTTCATGCTCTCGGGCTTCCTCTATGAAATCGACGCGATGCCGACGCCCATCCGGGCCATTACCTGGCTGATTCCGGCGCGCTACTTCGTCGAATCGCTCAAGACCGTTTTCCTGGCCGGCGACATCTGGGCGGTATTCACGCCGAACCTCCTGGCCATGGGCGCGATCGGCGTGCTGTTCTTTTTGGCGGCCAAACGGGCCACGCGCAAGAACCTGGAGGCCTGAACATGACGACACGAACGCGATACTTCTCCCTCGTCCGCCTGCGGGCGCAATTCATCAAGGAAGTGCTCAGCGTCCTGCGCGATCCGCGCAGCCGCATGGTGGTGTTCATCCCGCCTCTCATGCAGCTGCTCGTCTTCACCTTCGCGGCAACGCTGGAAGTCCGCAACGTCGACATCGCCGTGTACAACCAGGACGCGGGCCGCTGGTCGTACGAACTGATTCAGCGCCTGGAGGGCGCCCGGTTCATCTCGCGGGTGCTGCGCGCCGAAAGCAAACCGCAGCTGCGCGACCTGATCGACCGGGGCACGGTCATCGCGGCACTCGACATTCCGGCAGATTTCTCCCGCGCGATCGCGGCGG
>SCQX01000230.1 GCA_004298545.1 Candidimonas sp.
TGTCATAGTGGTGGCGATTGAGGTAGTCGGCCAGCAGTTGGCGCAGGGCCGGGTCGTCGTCCACCACCAGGATTTTTGCAAGGAGTTCGTCCATGCCGTCCAGTGTGCCGGTTCGGGTGGACGCTGACAAGCGGCAAGAAATGAATTGAAATACCTGCTCTGGCGCGTTTTCCGTTTTTGTTCGAGTACCGAGTATCCGCAAAACTCAGCACCGCAGGTATTCAGGGGCGCCGTGGGGGTATTTGAAGGCGCTGTGGGTATCTGAAGGCGCCGTCTGGCGGGGAAGGGAGCGGGGCCGGCACGGCGTGCTTGATCCGGATCTGCCTCGTCCAGGCGGGCGGCGGGCGAACTCGCAAGGTCTCGCACGCCGTGCGAGCCCTTGCTCAGACACACCCGCCGACGGCCCCCGCCCTCCCTTCGTCAGCATCCGGCGCACGCCTTAACGCCGGCCCCGCTCCCTTCCCCGCCAGACGGCTCACGGCAGCGGCATGTCGTTACGCAGGCTGGCCCGCGCTCACGCAGCAATGACGCTGCGGTACACGCCTCGATTTGTCCGATTGCTCGCAGCCCTCGACGCATTTTCCTAGCCATGCCTCTCATGCATTTCCCCCACCCCGCGGCGTCTTAACAGAAACCATCTCGCACGATAGAATCGCTTCACACAAGGCAGCTCGAACGATAGCGACAAAACAGCGCAGACAAAAACAGTAAAGCGACCGCAAAGCAAAGTGTTCAGTGTCGTAAGCGAGTAAACCCAAAGTACGCCAACATCGGGCTCGAGAAGGTCGTTGAAAACAATGTTTACCATGGGGGGATTGCGTGGTGGGAACCCGCGCGTTTACCTTTGGATGGTAGAACCACGCCGCGCCATGCCGGGATTGACGATTGCCGGGCGCGCGCTGGAGTCGTGATTGCTTATGAAATTGAATTGGCCTTGGGTTGCCAGGATGTTTGCGCTTTGCGCGGGCTGTGTCGTGGCGCCGGGCGCTTGGGCGGGCGCGGCGAATCCGACGATTCGGGATCTGGCGCCCGCGCAGGTCTACGCGGTGTCGGTGGCGTCGTGGGTGGCGCCGGTTGCGTTGCCGCCACCCGGGGTTGAGGATTGGGTGGCGTTGGGGGCCGACGTGCCGGCAGCACCCCTCGACCTGGACTTTCGTCCCGCACCGGGCCTGGGGGCGCTGCCGCCCGATTACGGGCGAGTGGGCCTGCGCTGGCCGGCGCGAATGTCTTCCGGCACCCGCCGGCTTTCGGCACTGGGAGGCGGCTCGTGGACCCTCGGCGCGGAGAGCTGGCGTTACGCCAGCCTGGCGGGACCCGACCTCACGGTGGGCAGCGAGTCCACGCAGGCAGCTGCGTGGAGCACGCCAGTGCGCCTGGCGGGGGTGGGGCTGCGGTCGGGACCGGCGGTCGGTGCCAACGCCTGGCAGTATGCCCTGTCTGTCGGTGCGCTCGATGAGACGCCGCCGGCCGACACGAGTGGCGGGTTGAGTTACGGATCCGCCGCGTCGAACTCCGTGCTGCGGTATGCGTTGGCGCCAAATGTGGCCTTGGACTCACAAGTACAGTGGGCGCCCGATTTGAACAATGTCGGGTTGGGCGGGTCGTATTCGTTGCCCCATTGGGGGGCCTGGCGGATGGGAGTGTCACGCGCGGCGAGTTCGACCGACGGCTCGACCGGGAGTGCCTGGGGACGCCTGATCGGTTACCAGGTCGATCTGTACCGCGGCTTCCAGGTATCGTGGGTCAATCAGCAGCGCGGGGCGGGCTATTCTGATTTGTCGTCGTACCGTTCCACGCCGCTGGTGGGCGACAGTGTCCGGAATCAGTGGCAGGCCACCTTGCCGCTTGGCCGGTGGGGCAACCTTGCGGGGTCCTATGCGCAGGTGGATGACGCAATGGGCATCGTGCAACAGACCGTCGGGGTTTCGCAGCAATTTCAGGCCTATTCGAGCTTGCGCGTGCGTCTCGAGGCCAATCGGGATCTGGCCAGCGGCGGCTACGACCTGGGTGTGAGGTTTTCACTGCCCGTGGACTGATGCGTTCGGGAGGCTGGACGGCGCGGTGCGGATCGAGGGAATCGCTGGTATGCTGATTGGGGTATCGAATGGTCGGAGTCTGATCGATGAGCTTTCACGACGTGCGCGGCGACGGTTCTACGCAGAGCCGTGGTCGCGGCGTTCGGCATGGATGGTCTGCCCCGCGTGATGGCGGTCGGGTGCGCATGCCCGATCACGGCGCGGCGTCGGTGCATGCGTACGAAGGGCACCACCACCCGGCGTTCTACGATTACAACCGCGCGTTCGTGGTTGCCGTGTCGCTCAACGTGGTGTTCCTGGTCATTGAATTCGCCTACGGACTGATTGCGGATTCTTCGGCGCTGATTGCCGATGCGAGCCATAATCTGTCGGATGTACTGGGGCTGTTGCTGGCCTGGGGGGCGGCGGTGCTGGCGCGCCGGGCGCCTTCCGGCCGCTACACCTATGGGTTGCGCAGCACCTCCATTCTGGCGGCGCTGGCCAACGCCATGTTCCTGCTGGTCGCCTGCGGCGCGATTGCCTGGGAGGTCGGGCAGCGGCTGCTCGAGCCGCCGCCGGTGGCGGGATTGACGGTGATGGTGGTCGCCGCGGTGGGAATCGTGGTCAATGGCGCGTCGGCATGGCTCTTCATGCGCGGCAGCCAGACAGACCTCAATATTCGCGGCGCCTATCTGCATCTGCTGGCCGACGCAGTGGTTTCGCTGGGTGTCGTCGTGGCCGGCGGGGCCATAATGCTCACTCGCTGGTACTGGCTGGATCCAGTCGTCAGCCTGATCATCGTCGTCATCATCGTCATCGGAACGTGGGGGCTGCTGCGTGATTCGGTGCGGCTGGCGCTCGATGCCGTGCCGGCGTCGATAGACACCCGGGAGGTCGAAGCATTTTTGCGTGCAAGCCCGCGTGTCGCGCGGGTGTGCGATTTGCATATCTGGGGCATGAGCACCACCGAAAACGCCCTGACCGCGCATCTGATCATGCCTGGGGGGTATCCGGGCGACGCCTTCATGGACGATCTGATGCACGGGCTGAAAGAGCGGTTTTCCATACAGCACAGTACTTTGCAGGTGGGGCTGGGCACCACCGGCTATGCCTGTTCGCTTGAATCGTCTCCAGAAACGGTGGGCGGCTGAGCCGTGGCGTGCCGTTGGGTTGGTCAAAGATTCTCTGGCAGTTTTCCGCAGGTTTCTCAAACTTTAGAATAGGCGCTCAGAATGTTCGCTGAACCCGTGACGTTGACCGGTGCCTACGCCCGGCTCGAACCGTTATCGCCCGCGCATGCTGCGGATCTCGTGGAAGCCGTCAAAGATGGTGAACTGTGGCGCCTGTGGTATACATCGGTGCCCGAGCCGGATCGCGTGGCGGCGGAAATCGCACGACGGCTGGGCTTGCTCGAGAAAGGCGCCATGCTGCCCTTCGCGGTCGTGGAGCCGGCAACCGGGCGGGCGGTAGGCATGACCACGTATATGAACGTCGATGCGGCTAATCGACGCCTCGAGATTGGCTCTACGTGGTATCGCCACCGCGTTCAGCATACGGCGCTCAACACGGAGTGCAAGCTCATGCTGCTGACGCACGCGTTTGAAACGCTGGACTGTATCGCCGTCGAGTTCCGCACGCATTTCTTCAACTTCCAGAGTCGCGCGGGCATCGAGCGCCTGGGCGCGAAGTTCGACGGCATACTGCGCCAGCACTCCATCGCGGCTAACGGCACGGTGCGCGACACCTGCGTCTATAGCATCGTGGCGAGCGAGTGGCCAGCGGTGAAGACGCATTTGTCCTACCAGTTGTCCAAACCAAGGTATCCCGCCGCGTCTTGCTGACCGGCATCTTTCCAATGGCGTTCGACGACCTTCCGAATCCCGGCTCCGCGCCCGATGCGCTCGCTGGCCCGAGAACCGCTCTGGATGTGCTGCGCCGGGTTTTCGGGTATGAGTCGTTTCTGGGGGAGCAGCAGGCGGTCATCGACCATGTCGTCGCGGGCGGCGATGCGCTGGTATTGATGCCCACCGGCGGCGGCAAGTCCTTGTGCTATCAAATTCCCGCAATATTGCGAGCGGGTGTTGGCGTGGTGGTCTCGCCGCTCATTGCCTTGATGCAGGATCAGGTCAGCGCGCTCGTCGAACAGGGGGTACGGGCGGCGTTCTTGAATTCCACGCAAGACTGGCGCGCGGCTCGTCAGGTGGAAGAGGCGTTTCTGGCCGAGCGGCTCGATTTGCTGTATGTGGCCCCCGAGCGCCTGTTAACCGATCGCTGCCTGGCGCTCCTGGCACGTGGCAACATTGCGCTTTTCGCCATCGACGAGGCGCATTGCGTGTCGCAATGGGGGCACGATTTCCGGCCCGAGTATCTGGGGCTGAGTCAGTTGGCCGAGCGCTGGCCGCAGGTGCCGCGCATCGCCCTGACAGCGACCGCCACCGCGGCGACGCGCCGCGAAATCGTGGAGCGTCTGCGTCTGGATTCGGCGCGGCAGTTCGTCGCCAGCTTCGATCGCCCCAATATCCGCTACCGCATCGTCGAGAAAACCGATGTGCGGCGCCAGTTGCTGACGTTCATTCGCGCCGAGCATGCGGGCGATTGCGGCATCGTCTACTGCCTGTCGCGGGCGCGCGTGGAGGAAACCGCCGATTTTTTGTGCAATGAGGGTATCGCGGCGTTGCCGTATCACGCCGGGCTCAGTGCCACTGTGCGAACGGCCAACCAGTCGCGTTTTCTGCGCGAAGATGGGCTGATCATGGTGGCCACGATTGCCTTTGGCATGGGAATCGACAAGCCGGACGTACGGTTCGTGGCGCACATCGATCTACCCAAATCGGTGGAAGGCTACTATCAGGAGACGGGGCGTGCGGGGCGCGACGGGCAGCCGGCAACCGCGTGGCTGGCCTACGGTCTTCAAGACGTCGTGCAGCAGCGGCGCATGATCGACGAATCGGCCGGAGATGAGGTCTATCGGCGACATCTCGGGCAGCAGCTCGACGCCATGCTGA
>SCQX01000231.1 GCA_004298545.1 Candidimonas sp.
TCACGCGCGGCGAGGTGGATCTCATGCTGTGTCTGGAGGAATCGGACAATCTCCTCAAAAACAGACTCCCCTGGGCCGGGCGGCTTCCGGTCGGGTCGGAAGCGCTGGTGCCGGTCTCGGTAGCCGACGCGAACGGGCGACCGCGCCACGTACTCAAGAAGGGAGGCCACCTGCGCCTGATCGGATCCCCGCGCAACAGCTTCGCGGGCCGGCTGGTGGCCGAGCGTATCGAGCCGCTGCTGCGGCCTTATCAAGCCGAGGTCGTGCATGAGTCCACTTTCCTTGCCGGCGTCAAGGAAATGGTGCTGGCCGGACTGGGCGTAGCCTGGCTCCCATCCAGCCTCGTCATGGGCGAAGTGAAGCGGGCGCGGCTTGCCATCGTGCGCCACGGGCTACCCGCCATCCCGCTCGAACTCGGCCTCTATCACCGGCTCGATCAGGCCAACGCGGAGGCGCTCAAGCTGGTGTGGTCGCTGCTCGTCAGCAGCAACGCGAGAATCGCGGGCACCCGCTGACGGAAGCGCCAGCCCCCGCCCACTTCAAGTTACCCCCCTCAAACTTGCATGCCCCAGCGGCGCACCGTCTTGCGCTCGATCAGCTTGAAGACGAAGTTCTCAACCAGCAGGCCGATGATGGTGACGGTGAGCAGCCCGGCGAACACGGCGGGTATGTCCAGCACGTTGCGGTTCTCGAAAATATACCAGCCCAGGCCGCCCTGTCCCGACGACACGCCGAACACCAGCTCGGCGGCGATGAGGGTGCGCCAGGCGAACGCCCAGCCGATCTTGAGGCCCGTTAGTATGGATGGGAAAGCGGCGGGAATGAGTATGCGCCCCACGTAGCTCAGTCCAGTGAGCTCGTAATTGCGTCCCACCATGCGCAGTGTCATCGATACCGACATGAATCCCGACTGCATGTTCAATGCCACCACCCAGATGACCGAGTGCAGCAGCACGAACACCATGCTGGTCGTGCCCAGCCCGAACCAGATCAACGCCAGGGGCAGCAGGGCGATGGCGGGCAGCGGGTTGAACATCGCGGTCACGACCTCGAGAAAGTCGGAGCCCAGGCGTGTGCTGATGGCCAGCACGGTGATGGTCGTGGCAATGACGATTCCCACGGCGTAGCCGATCAACAGCACACGCAGCGAGGTCCAGGCGCGATTGAGCAGCACGCCATCGGCGATGCTGGCGAAGAATGAGCGCACTGTGTCGCTCAAGGTGGGGAACAACAGGGGGTTGTCGAGTATCTGGCCATAGGCCTGCCATGCCGCCGCGAGCACCATGACGACGAACAGCTTGCGCACGAACGAATCGCCCCATACCTTCTGGGTGGCCGAGAGCTTGCGCGTGACTGCCGTCTTGGTTTCCCGCCCCGGACGCGCGCGCGATGGCTCCCGCCGCGTGATGGTTGCGCTGGCGCTATCTTGTGTCATGATCCGTTCCGTTTCCCTCGAACAGCATGCCGCGGATTTCTTTCTCGAGCCGCGCCGCGGCGGCCGGATCGCCGCTCACCGCCTCGACGTTGCTCACCTCGGCCCGCACTTCGCCGGGGTGAGGCGAAAGCAGAAGAATCCGGTTGCCCACGCGGATGGCTTCGGCGATCGAATGCGTCACGAACATCACCGTGAAACGGGTTTCATTCCACAGCTGCAACAGTTCATCCTGCATCTGCTGGCGCGTGAGCGCATCGAGCGCGGCGAACGGCTCGTCCATCAACAGGATGTCGGGCTCCATGCACATGCCGCGCGCAATGGCCACGCGCTGCTTCATCCCGCCCGAGAGCTGGTGCGCGTAGCTGTTGGCGAAGCGCTCGAGATGAACTTTCTCGACGTAGGCAAGCGCCCGTTTGCGCGCCTCTTTCGGCGGCATCTTGCGCGCCATGAGGAGCGGAAACATGACGTTTTCCAGCACGGTTTTCCAGGGCAGCAGCTGATCGAACTCCTGGAAAACCATCATGCGGTCGGCCCCCGGGCGCTCGACGCGCCTCCCCTTGATGCGAATCTCGCCCTCTTCGGGTGTAAGGTAGCCACCCACCGCCTTCAGGAGCGTGGACTTGCCGCAGCCCGACGCCCCCAGAAGAACGAAGCGGTCGCCCGCGCCGACACTGAAACTGACTTGGTCGGTCGCGGTAATGATCGCCTCGGGCGTTCGGTACCGCAGCGTGACGCCCGCGACTTCCAGCAACGCCAAGCCAGCCTCATCGGCCATGGCTACGTCTTCCCATTGAGGTAGGCGGCGGATTGCGGCAGGAAGAAGTCCGTCCATGCTTTCGGCTTGGTCTTGAGTATGCCGACGCGGTGCATGTGCTTGGCGAACACCATGGCGCCCGCCGGCATCATCTGGTAGTCCATCATGCCAGGCTGCTTCATCATGTCGAGCAGCTCGGCCTGCGGCGCTTTGTCGCCGCTGATCTCGCGATAGATGTCGACGGCCGCGGGCGTATTGGTTTTGATGAAGGCGATCGCGTCTTTGGTGGCGTTGAGAACCGCCTCGATGAGCTTGGGATTCGCATTCGCAAACGTCGTGGTGCTGAACAGCGTGGTGACCGAGAGGCCGCCCTTGATGATGTCGCTGGAACGCAGAACGACGTGCGCGCCCGGCACCATCTTCAACTCTTTATAGGAGAATGGCGGCGCCGAGAAATGCGACGACACTTCACCCCGGGGATTGGCCAGCATGGTGGCGGCATCGGGGTGGCCCAGCTGCACCGTGTTGGCGTCCAGCCTTGACCAGGCATTCGAGCCCCACACCTGCTCACAGGCCAGTTGCAGCAGGAGCGCCTGGGTGGAGACACGCACCGTTGGCACGGCAATCTTGTCGCCCGGGGCGTAATCCTTCAGCGTTTTGATCTTCGGGTCACGCGTGATCAATTCCAGCGGCTGCGCTGAATTCGACGTGATGCCCTTCACCTTGCCCTTGGTGCGATCCCAGAGAAGCAGCAGATTCCCCAGGCCGCTGTCGACGACATCCACACCGCCCGAGAGCAGCGCATCAGTGGCCGCGCCTCCGCCACTGAACGTTTTCCAATTGACCGTGACACCCGCAACGCCAAGTTTGGCCGCCTCTTTCTCGATGAGATGCTGTTTCTCCATGACCAGCGCCGGCAAATATAGAATGCTGGGCTGCTTGGTGATGGTGATTTCCTTCTTCTCTTGCGCATGCGATACCGACGCGACGGAACCCAATGCGGCCACCAGCAACATGGCGGCAAGTGTGTGTAAGCCAGGCATTGTTTTTGTCTCCTGAGGAATCCCGAGCCAGTTCACAAGAAGCTTTATTGCTCCTACCCGGGTGAATTGACTGTACCGCAGATTGGTATGCTAATATATTAGTATGTCATTTGCAAGATGTGGCGTAGCCAAGCCGATGCCACAAGGGGAATCAGATAGATGGAACTCGACCGCGCCAGAAACGCTGTGCCGCAACTTTATGAAGCTCTGCGCACGCGCATCGTTCTGCTCGAACTTGCCCCGGGCACGACGATTTCGCGCGCGCGCCTGGCGGCGGAATTCGGAATCAGCCTGACCCCGGTGCGGGAAGCGCTGCTCAAGCTGGCCGATGAAAGGCTCGTGGACATCTACCCGCAGGCAACCACGCGGGTAAGTCTGATCGACATTGAAAACGCCACGGAAACACATTTCCTGCGGCGCTGCCTGGAACTGGAACTGGTACGCGTCCTGGCGCTCGAACGGCCCCAAGCCCTCATCACGCGCCTGCAGGCGCTGCTCGATGAGCAAAAGGCATTACGCAACGCAAACGACTACAACCGATTCATTGCCGTCGACCAGGCTTTCCACCGCGCCATGTACGAAGAGCAGAACCAGGAATCGCTGTGGGACCTCCTGCACAGCCGCAGCGGCCACATCGATCGCCTGCGACGGCTGCACCTGCCCGCCGCCGGAAAACTCGCCCGCATCGTCCGCGACCACACCCACATTCTGGCGGCCATCCGCAAAGGTGACGTTGCCGCCGCTCAGAAAAGTCTGCGCACGCATTTGTCGGGCACGCTGGAATCGGCCGGCAAGATACGCGCGATGTACCCTCAATATTTCTCCGCGCCGCCTAATGCCGGCACCCTGCCGCGCACACCCGGCCATTTGCGCGGGATGCGGGCCGCCACCGCATAGCGCGCATCCATCCAACGGCGGCCGCATGGCACTGCGCACCCATCAATCGTTCATTCAGTTCCCGAGGAGTCATCGTGAAAGATCCGAAAACGCTGCGCAGCGCCCGCTGGTTCGCACCCGACGACCTGCGCAGTTTCGGGCATCGGTCGCGCTTCATGCAAATGGGCTACGGGCCGGAAGACTGGGCCGGCAAGCCGATCATCGGCATCATCAATACGTGGTCTGATATCCAGCCATGCCACGCGCACTTCCGCCAGCGGGTGGGGGACGTCAAGCGCGGCGTGTTCCAGGCGGGCGGCTTTCCCGTTGAACTGCCCGCGCTGTCGCTGGCTGAAATGTATGTCAAACCCACCACCATGCTGTATCGCAACATGCTGGCCATGGACACCGAAGAGCTGATCCGCTGCCACCCCATCGATGGCGTCGTGCTCATGGGCGGTTGCGACAAGACAACCCCGGCGCTGATGATGGGCGCGACCAGTGTGGGCCTGCCCATGATCTACATACCGGCGGGCCCGATGCTGCGCGGCAACTGGGAGGGACATACGCTGGGGTCGGGCTCCGACAGCTGGAAATTCTGGGACGAGCGCCGGGCGGGCAACATCACGCACGAACAGTGGCTGGGGGTGGAAGGCGGCATCGCGCGCAGCTACGGTACCTGCATGACCATGGGCACGGCAAGTTCCATGACGGGCATCGTCGATGCCCTGGGCATGACGCTGCCGGGCGCATCCTCCATACCGGCCGCCGACTCCAACCACCCGCGCATGTGCGCGGCCACCGGCCGGCGCATCGTGGAAATGGTCTGGGAAGACCTGCTGCCGGCGCGCATCCAGACGCGCGCCGCCTTCCATAACGCCATTACGGTGGGCATGGCCATGGGCTGTTCCACCAACGCCATCATCCACGTCATCGCGCAGGCGCGGCGCGCGGGTTGCGACATCGGCCTGGACGACTTCGAACGCATCAGCCGCAAAGTGCCCGTCATCGCCAACATCCGTCCCAGCGGCGATAAATACCTGATGGAAGACTTCTATTACGCGGGCGGCCTGCGGGCGCTCATGAGCGAACTGACGGATTTCCTCGATCTCGATGCCTTGACCGTCAATGGCAAAACCGTGGGCGAAAATCTTCAAGGCGCAAAAATATTCGATACGGACGTCATTCGCCCGCTTGCCAACCCCGTCTACCGGGAAGGGTCGCTGGCGGTGCTCAAGGGCAACCTCGCCCCCGATGGCTGCGTGGTCAAACCCGCGGCGGCCGATTCCCGTTTCCTCAAGCATCGCGGCCGCGCCATCGTCTTCGACAGCTATCCAGAGATGAAGGCGCGCATCAACCAGCCCGAGCTGGACGTCACGCCTGACAACGTGCTGATTCTGCGCAACGTCGGCCCGCTGGGCGGGCCCGGCATGCCGGAATGGGGAATGATTCCCATCCCCCAGAAGCTGGTGGAAAAAGGCGTGCGCGACATGGTGCGCATCTCCGACGCGCGCATGAGCGGCACCAGCTACGGCGCCTGCATACTGCATGTGGCGCCCGAGGCGTACGTCGGCGGGCCGCTGGCGCTCGTGCGGGAAGGCGACTGGGTGGAAATCGATGTGGCCGCGCGCGCCATACACCTCGACGTACCCGTCGACGAGCTCACCCGCCGGCGCGCGGCATGGCATCCGCCGCAACCCCGCTTCGAGCGCGGCTACGGCTGGATGTTCAGCCGCCATATCCAGCAAGCCAACGAGGGCTGCGATTTCGACTTCCTGCGGACGGAATTCGGCGCCCCCATCGGTGAACCCGACATCTTCTAACTGACACAGGCTCCACGCGATGACACACACCGTCTTGCAGATTGGCTCAATTTCCGATTACATCGACCCGAAACTGGCGCAAACGTTCCGCCTGCTGAAATGGTGGGAGCAGCCGCAACCCGACGCCCTGCTTGCCGCCGAGGGTGCGAACATCACCGGCATCGCCACCAACGCGCCGGTTGGCGTGCCGCCCGCCCTATTTGACCGGTTGCCGGCGCTGAAGGTGATTTCCTCGCGCGGCGTGGGCCTGGACAAGATCGATCTGGCCCGGGCACAAGCGCGCGGCATACAAGTGGCGGGCAGTTTTGGCGTGCTGAACGGCTGCGTGGCCGACCTGGCGATGGCGCTGCTGCTCGACACCGCGCGCCGGGTAGCCGCCGCCGACCGGTACGTGCGTTCAGGGCAATGGGCGCAGCGGCGCTATCCGCTTACCACGCGCGTACACGGTAAAAAGCTGGGTATCGTGGGGCTCGGCCAGATTGGTACGCTGATCGCCCGGCGCGCGGCCGGCTTCGACATGGAAATCGCCTACACCAGTCGACACGCACGTATCGACGCACCCTACCGCTATTTCGAGTCGGTGCCGGCGCTGGCGCGATGGTGCGATTTTCTGGTCGTGGTCGTGCCGGGCGGCGCCGACACCCGGCATCTGATTTCACGCGAAGTGCTCGACGCCCTCGGCCCCGAAGGCACTCTGGTGAACATCGCCCGTGGCTCCGTGGTTGATGAGGCCGCGCTGACCGAAGCGCTTGTCGACCGGCGCATCGCCGGCGCGGGGCTCGATGTCTACGAGCACGAGCCCCACGTACCCGACGCACTGCTTGCATTGGACAACGTGGTGCTGAGCCCGCATGCGGGCAGCGCCACGCGCGAGACGCGCACCGCCATGGATGACCTCGTCGTGGACAATCTGCGCGCCTACTACGAACACGGCAAGGTACTTACTCCGGCAACTGCCTGAAGTGCTGGGCCAGCTGGTCGCTGGCCTTGGTGAGCAGCCCCTGGTCGGAGCCCACCGCCACCAGCGCCATGCCAAGCTTCAGATAGCGTTCCGCATCGGCAATGGCGCCGGCCAGTATGCCGACCGCTTTGTTGCGGCGGCGGGCGGCATCGCGAATGGCAATCATGGCTTTCTGCACATCGTCATGGCCGGGCTGTATGAAATGCCCCATGTTGGTGGAAAGGTCCGCCGGCCCGATGAAGAGCGCGTCCACGCCATCCACCGCGGCAATCGCCTCGGCATTCGCCGCGCCTTCGGGGGATTCGATCTGCAGGATCATGCAGATATCCTGATCGGCGTTGGCATGGTAATTGGGAACATGGCCGTAGCGATTGGCGCGGATGGAGGTGGAGACACTGCGCACGCCGCGCGGCGGATAGCGTGTGGCCGCGATGATGGCCGCGGCCCCCGCCGCGGTTCGCACATCCGGAATCATGATGGCGCGCGCGCCAACATCCAGATACTGTTGAATGAGGAACGGATCGGCCGACGGCAACCGCACGACCGGTTCCAGCGGATACGGCGCCACCGCCTGCAACTGCGCCATGATGGACCGCAAATCATTCGGGGCATGCTCACCATCGATGAGCAGCCAGTCGAATCCGGAACCCGCGACGGCCTCGGCGGTCACATTGCTGGCAAGCGAGCACCAGAGTCCGATCTGGCGGTGATTCCGCGCCAGATTCTGCTTGAGTTTGTTGGCTTGAATCATCCCATTCTCCTGTCCATTGATAGTTTCAACAACCGCATTGGCCACACTCACCCCGCCCGCTTGACTGTCGGCGGTTGCGTTCGCACGTTGCCGCGGCCTTCACATATTGCCATCGACGAGTATGGCGCGCTCGGGCGATATGGTCAGAAACACGGACGCGCCCTCTTCCAGCAGCGCGCCCGGAAATCCGTGCACCCGGATGAGACCACCTGGCCAGCGCACGAAATACGTCACGATGTCGCCAAGAAGAATGCGCCGCTCGATTGTCGCCGGCCACTGATTGACCGCGTCCTGTGCCGGCCGCGTTCCAAGCTCCGCATAAACGGATCGCACGGCAACCGCGTGTTTGCCGTCCGGGCCGGGTGCCGGCGCCTGATTCCGCGGCGCGCAGCGCAGTGCGATGCCACCGCCCACATC
Organism: Candidimonas sp.; assembly: GCA_004298545.1. Classification (GTDB taxonomy): domain Bacteria; phylum Pseudomonadota; class Gammaproteobacteria; order Burkholderiales; family Burkholderiaceae_B; genus SCQX01. Next base: position 8,061 of record SCQX01000231.1, read on the forward strand.
GAGCACCGGGGCGGCACCCACGGGCCCCGCCAGCGTACCCGTGATGATGTTGGCCGCCCCGATGAAGTCGGCCACGAAGCGGCTGCGCGGCTGATTGTAGATTTCCAGCGGCGGGCCTTCTTGTTCGATATGGCCTTCGCGCATCACGATCACGCGATTCGACATCGCCATGGCCTCTTCCTGGTCGTGCGTGACGTACAGCGTGCTTGCCTCGAATTGTTGCTGCAGTTCCTTCATCTCTTCGCGCATGCGCGTGCGTAGCCGCGCGTCGAGGTTCGAAAGCGGTTCGTCGAGCAGAATGACCTTTGGACGGCAGGCGTAGCTGCGCGCCAGCGCCACGCGCTGCTGCTGCCCGCCACTGAGGTCGGTGGCCGGCCGCGAGGCGAAATCTTTCATGCCGACCATCTCGAGCGCCGCCGTGACCTGTTGCTTGATGTCGACATCGCGT
>SCQX01000232.1 GCA_004298545.1 Candidimonas sp.
GGCGGCCATGATCGGAAACATGCTCATCGGCACCACGCTGGGCGTGCTCATTCCCATGCTGCGCAACCGTCTCGGCAAGGATCCCGCGGTCGGGTCGTCGGTCCTGCTGACGTTCGCCACTGATTCGCTGGGGTTTTTCATCTTTCTGGGCCTGGCAACGCTCTTCCTGCTCTGAAGCCGGCCGCTGGCGCCAGGAATCGTTGGACGTGGCGAGCCCGCGCCCAACACCGTTGCGCGCATCCGCTCGACGACGCGCTCACGACGCGCCCTTGCGGTATTCCCGATACCCAAAAAGCTGATCTTGATCGTATAATTGTCGCCAATCGTCAATTCGACGGGTATATCCACAAAGGGGAGTTCGATGTCTTCGAGACAGATTACCGACATTAAGGCGCGTGAAATCCTGGACTGCCGTGGGTGGCCAACCGTGCAGGCGGACGTCTACGTCGGTGGCCAATTGTGCGGACGCGCGGATGTACCCGCTGGGCGTTCCACCGGCGCGCACGAAGCCCACGTGCTCACCGACGGGGATCCCAAGCGCTATCGCGGTCTGGGCGTAAAGAAGGCGGTTGCCAACGTGTGTGGGCCGATCCGCGACGCGTTGCTGGGCATGGATGCCGCCGCCCAGCGCAAGATCGATTTCACGATGATCGAACTCGATGGCACGGCCAACAAGAGCAAACTGGGCGCCAATGCGATACTGGGGGTGTCGCTGGCGGTTGCGCGCGCGGGCGCCGCGTGCGCCGGCGTTCCGCTCTACCAGTACCTGAACCCCTGCAGCCACGTGCTTCCCGTCCCGCTCATGAATTTCCTCAATGGTGGGAAGCTCACCGCCAACGATCTGGAAATCCAGGAATTCATCATCATGCCGGTGGGTGCGGAGAACTACGCGCACGCCTTGCAGATGACCACGGAAATCAATGAGTGCCTGCGCGGGCTCGTGATCGACAAGTACGGCATTCTGGCAACGAACACCGGTGACGAAGGCGGTTTCGCGACGCCCATGCGCGGCATCTGGGAGCCGTTCGAGTTCTTGCAGCGCGCGGTGGAGAAGGCTGGGTACAAGTCAGGCTTTGGCGAAGACGTGGTGTACGCGCTCGATTGCGCGGCCACACACTGGCACGACAAGACGACGGGCCTCTACACGCTCGACGGCAAGCAGTACGAACGCGACGCCCTCATCGATCTCTACCGCCAGGTTGCCGGCAAATATCCACTGGGATCGATGGAGGACCCGCTCGATGAAGAAGATTTCGATGGGTTTGCAAAAGTGGTGAAGGTGCTTCCCGAAACGCAAATCGTTGGTGACGACCTGTTCGTCACCAACGTGGATCGCCTGCGCATCGGCGTGCGGCGTGGCGCGGCCAACGCGATGCTCTTCAAGGTCAACCAGATCGGTTCTCTCAGCCAGGCCTTCGATGCCGCCGAGTTTGCGTACCGTAACGGATATGGCGTCCAGGTGTCCGAGCGCTCCGGTGAAACGGAAGATGCGCTGATCTCGGATCTGGTGGTGACGCTCAATAGCGGACAAATCAAGACCGGCATGCCCATCCGCGGCGAACGCACGTCCAAGCACAATCGCCTGCTGCAGATCGAGGGCGAGCTGGGCAGCGTCGCCACGTATGCGGGCCACGCGTTCCGCCGCCCGCGCTGACGGTGTTGGGAGCCTCGTGATTGCGATACGGAGATACCGTGATTGATGACCCGCGCGAGAACCAAGCGCAGTATGTGAAGAACCGTCGCGCGCTGCTTGGCGGGAGCGAGCCCGAGCTACGCCGCGCGGCGCTCGACATTGCCGAGGCGGGCATTGCCGCCGCCGATCCCGGCGTGGCGGTACGCCGCGAGGTACGCATCAGCGGCAATAGGCTCACGGTCTGTGGGCGCGTGCTGGATCTCTCGGGTGAGCGCAGGGTGTTCATCATCGGCGCGGGTAAAGCGACCTACCCGGTGGCCGAGGCGCTCGACGATCTGCTGGGCGAGCGGATTCATGCGGGCCTGGTGGTATGCAAACGCGGGCAGGAAGGCGCGCTCGCCCACATGGAACTACTGCTCGCCAGCCATCCCGTGCCGGACGCGTCGTCGCTCGCCGCGGCCGAGCGCACGGTGAAGCTGCTGCGTCAGGTGCGGCCCGGCGACGTCGTACTGGCCTGCTTTACGGGAGGATCGTCTTCACTGTTTGTGCAGCCGGCAGCGGGAATCTCGCTGGGCGACCTTGCCACCACCACGCAAGTGCTGCTCACCTGCGGCGCGAACATCCACGAGATCAACAATGTCCGCAAACACTTCAGCACGATCAAGGGGGGGCGCCTTGCGCGCATGTTGCCCAAGGGCGCGTGTCTCATCAATCTCACCGTGTCGGACGTGATTGGCGATGACCTTGCCTACATCACTGATCCGACCGTGCCCGACCACTCCACTTTTGCCGATGCGCGCACGGTGCTCGACAGGTATGACTTGTGGCAGCGGCTGCCGGCGTCAGTCACCACGCATATACGTCGGGCCGCGCCGGAAGACGAGTCGGTGCGGGCGGAGGGCCTGGCACATCTCGACCGCTCCGATTTCCTCCTCGTCAAGGCCAACGAAGCCTGCTTCAGCGCCGCGCGCGCGGCGGCGCGACGCGGATTCACCCCACTGGTGCTGTCTACGTTTTTCGAAGGGGAAAGCAGTCTGCTGGGCAGGAATTTCGCGGCCATCGCGCGCGAAGTGGCGCAGAGCGGCCATCCGGTTGCGGCGCCCTGCGCACTGATCGGCGGCGGCGAAACGGTGGTCACGACCAATGGCTTCGGCGCCATGGGGCGGGGCGGACCGAATCAAGAATTCACGGTGGGGGCCGCGCTCGAACTCGCGGGAACCAAAGGCATCGTCGCGCTCGGCCTCGATACCGACGGCACCGACGGCCCAACCGACTACGCCGGCGCCATCGCCGATGGCCGAACCGTTGCGGTGGCCCGGGCAAACGGCGTCAGCCTGCGGGCCGCGTTGCGCGACCACGATGTGTCGACCGCGCTCGCCGCGATCGGCCACCATGTCGTCACGGGCAGCACCGGCACCAACGTGAACGACCTGAAACTGGTGATCGTGGGGGCGGGCGCACAGCTGTGACCTGTGCTGTCTCGAATACTCCTTTTTGGCGCCAGGCGGAGCCCGCGACAAACTCGGCGAGATGCGGCGCCTACTTGCGGGTGCCCAACGCCCGGGCCGCGGTGTTGCGCTTCTCCATGGTGGCCGCATGGCTCAACTCGCCCGAAAGCTTCTCGCCTTCTGTGATGTTGTGGATCTCCGAGAGGCGCCCCGCCTCTGCGGCGTCACCTGCGAGAATCGCATCCACGATAGGTTTATGTTGGGCGATGATATCGTCGGGGCCGGCAACCAGCGCATCGCTCGACCGGATATAGACACGGGTCTGATGTTCGATCAGCTTGTACTGCGCGGCAAGTCGAGTGTGCTCGGCCATGTCGACAATGGTGTGGTGGAGCAAGAAATCCGCTTCCGCAATGGCCGCCTCGTCGCCGCGCTTGCAACTGGCGACCAGCGCGCGCCACGCTCCGTTCAAATGTGCTGATTTCTCCCGCGACAGGCTGCCAGCCGCGAGCTGCGCGGCCAGGCGTTCAATGGCCGAACGCAGCGTGTAGAGCTCCCACACATCGTGCGGCGACAAGGAAATGACACTCCACCCAGTATAGGGGACGAGCTTGGTCAACCCTTCTTCGGCAAGCTGATGCAGCGCGGCGCGCACCGTGGCTCGCGAGAGATTCATTTGCTCGGCGAGCTGCGTCTCGGTGATCCGGGAGCCAGGCGGGATGGCGCGCGTGATGATCGACTGACGCAATGCGTCCGTCGCTCGGTTTTCGACGGTTTTCTTTTCGATGCGCGCGATTTTCAGTTTGTTGGCCATAGTTCGTTCGAGACACTTTGCCGTGCCGGTTCCAATCTCGGTCAAATAACGACATGCCGGACCCGGTGCACGTGGCAAATTCTACCGCGCGCGCCGCCAGCACCGGTGGCACGTCCGGCACTGGCAAACGGGGCACTAAGCGCCGGCGGGTTCTTCGAGCCGAATGTGCGACACCGCCTTCAGGAACGTTCGGGTGCGTTCGAGCTTCGGGCGCCGGAAGATGTCTTCCGAGCTGCCAGACTCCAACACCTTGCCCTCGTCCATGAACAGAACCTCCGTTCCGACCTGACGCGCGAAGTCCATTTCATGCGTCACCACCATCATGGTCATCCCCTTCAGCGCAAGATCGCGCATGACCAGCAGCACCTCGCCGACGAGCTCCGGATCGAGCGCGCTGGTGGCCTCGTCGAACAGCATGGCCTTTGGTTGCATCGCCAGTGCCCGGGCAATGGCAACGCGCTGTTGCTGGCCACCTGAAAGATCGGCGGGATACATGTCGCGCTTCGCAAGCAAGCCCATTGCATCGAGAAGCGACAGGGCGCGTGTCCGCGCGACGGCGACCGTCTCGCCGAGCACGTGGACGGGGCCGCACATCACGTTCTTGAGAGCCGTCATGTGTGGAAACAGGTTGAAGTTCTGAAACACCATGCCCACTTGCTGCTGCAGGGCCCGGTTCGGCTGGCCCCCGCGGCCGATGATGGAAACACCGTCGATCAGGATCTGCCCGCCATCCGGGGTTTCAAGCCCATTCACACAGCGCAGCAGGGTGGACTTGCCGCTACCCGAAGGGCCGATGATACACACGACGGAGCCGTTCTTGACGACGGTCGAGATGCCCTTGAGCACTTTGACTCCGTCATAGTTCTTCTGGAGGTCGTTGATTTCAATCATGTCTACTCCGTGGCCGCCGCGTTGGTGGGCACCTCGATCTCGCCGACGGGCCGGCGCGCCTTCTTTGGCCTGGCGAGCCTTTCGAGAAAACGCACGCCCCAGGTCGCGGGGTACCCAACGCAGAAATACAGGACGAATACGGCCGCGTACATGGTGAAATATTCGAACGTGTGCGAGGCGATGATTTCGCCGGAGAAGAGCAACTCTCGCAATGTGATGACCGATGCGAGCGAGCTGTCCTTGAAAAGCTGCACCCAGTAATTCCCAAGGGCGGGGATGACCAGGCGGATGGCCTGCGGCAGAATCACCACGCGATACGCGGTGAGCGGCTTCATTCCCAACGCCCGCACGGCCATGATCTGGCCGCGCGGCACGCCGAGTATCCCCGCGCGGTAGACCTCCGAGATGTACGCCGTGTAGTGCAGCGTGAAGCCGATCACCGCCGCGTAGAATGCGTCGAGCGTCAGGCCGAGGCTGGGTAGCGCAAAGTAGATGAAGACCAGCTGCACGAGCAGCGGCGTTGCCCGGAATAGTTCAACGTAGGCGTGCAGCACCACGCGCAGCAGGCGATAGCGCGACAGGCGACCGATGGCGACCGGTATGCCGAGGAGCAGGGCGAGCACGATGACGATGAACGTAAGTTCCACTGTCAAGAGGAGCCCCTTGAGCAGCATGGGCAGAGAACTGACAATGAGTTCGTAGTTGATCACAGTGGGTTTCTCCCTGGCTCCCGGCGTGGCGTCTACTTGACGTAGGGAAGGGTCGTGTTGTGGTTCAGGCCGTACTTGGCGAGGATCTGCTGGATGACACCCTGCGCGCGCAATTCACTGAGCGCCCGCGAAACGGCGAAATTCAGGGTGCAGTCGGCTTTGCGCACGCCATAGCGCGCATAGCCGAAACCGTACTTGTAGATGTCCGCCTTGTCGAGCGTGGCGTCGAGCATCTTGAGTTTGGCATCGGGCCTCTTTTGCAGGAATTCGGCGATGACCGGCGCATCTTCGACGACCGCGTCATCGTGACCATTCGCCAGGCTTGCAAGTTCCTGGTCGGGCGTCTGGTACGGCGTGACGTTCGCGTGTATGTCGTTCAGGTACAGGAATTGGTTCGAGCCGGCGAGTACGCCTACCTTGATGTTCTTGTCGGCGAGTTGGGAGAACGACGTGATTTTCGCCGGGCCGTTGGCACGCACCACGATCGCGGGGCCATACCACCAGGCGGGCGAGGTGAAGTTGATTTTCTTCACACGTTCGGTGGTAGCGTGAAAATTGCCGCCTATCGCATCGATCCTGCCCGACGTGAGCGCCGGCACCATGGTGCCCCACGATTGCACGGAATACTTGACCTTGGTGATCCCCGTGAATTTGAGAATTTCCTGCCAGATGTCCCAGTCGATACCGCTGTAATCAGCGATCTTGTCCTTGATGATGGTGTAGGGCGCGACGTCGACGATACCGAGGGTGAACCCCTTGTCCCGCGCCTTCGCGTAGGAATCGTCCTTGCATGCGAAATCTGGCTGTGAACCGTATTCCGGCGTGAAGGCGGGAATGGCGCTGGCGGCTGTCGAGCTTTGCGCGGATGCCATCGTGGGTGTGAGGGTAAATGATGCGAGGCTCGCGATTGCCATCGCCGCGCCCAGCGTTGTGTTGCGGTGGGTCCGTCTCATTTTCGGTCTCCGTGGTAGGCAGGATTGAACGACCTGCCTCGTATTCTCTGAGTTGGATGTCTCTGAGGTAAATGTGCTGCCGCGCGACAAAGAGCCGGCATCGATTCGAATGATAGATGATTGTCGACAATTGTCAATAAGTGTTATCCGCGATATGCTGTCGCGATCAAACGCGGACCCGGGAGGATCGGTGATGACTGATACGTATATGGCGGGTGCTGTGACGCCGGGGCGGGCGGCGGATTTCCGCAAAGGGGCGGCGTTCGTCGATGGCCGCATGGTACCCATCGAGCAAGCGACGATCTCAGTGCTCGATTGGGGCTTTCTGCACTCGGATGCCACATACGACGTGGCGCATGTGTGGAACGGGCGTTTCTTCCGCCTGCGGGACCACCTGGCGCGGTTCACGCGCGGGATGGAGCGCCTGCGCCTGTCGATTCCCCACGACGCCGCGGGAATCGAAAATATCTTGCGCCGCTGCGTGCGTGCCACAGGCCTGACGAACGCGTACGTCGAGATGATATGCACGCGCGGCGTCCCGCCGTCCGGGTCGCGCGACCCGCGCGAGTGCGCCAACCGCTTCCTGGCATTCGCCGTTCCGTTCATCTGGGTTGCCAACCCGGAACAACGCAAGCGCGGCCTGCGTCTGCGGGTCAGCCACGTGCAGCGCATCGCGCCCGGCGCGGTCGATCCCACCGTCAAGAACTACCATTGGCTCGACTTGGTGGCGGGTCTGTTCGAAGCCTATGACGCCGGCGACGAGACCGTCGTGCTGGTCGATGCCGACGGCCACATCACCGAAGGGCCGGGTTTCAACGTTTTCGCGGTGGTCGATGGCGCGCTCGTCACGCCGGCCGCGGGCGTGCTCGAGGGCGTCACGCGACGCACCATCATCGAGATCGCACAGGAACTGGGGATCCCCACGCGGTTGCGGCCGCTAGGGGCATCGGAGCCGCGATCGGCCGCGGAAGTGTTCATCAGCAGCACGGCGGGAGGAATCATGCCAATCGGCATGGTCGACGGCGTGGCGCTTGAAACATCGGGCATGGGCCCCGTCACCAGAAAAATTGCCGACCGCTACTGGGCTCTGCACGAAGATCCACGCTACTGCATAGCGGTGTGACGCGGGCCGCCGCACCGCCGGCGCGGGCAACCCGCGCCAGCGCCCACTCACACCAGGCGGCCGTGGCAATGTTTGTACTTTTTCCCGCTACCGCACGGGCACGGATCATTGCGGCCAACCTTCGGGATTGCCAGCCCGCCCGCGGCCACACCGGCGCTCCCGCCGATGATCTCGCCCAGCCCCGGGTCGGTGCCGCTGAGCGCTTCGTCGTAATCGGAATGATGATAGGTGACGTTATCCAGGCGCACGGGTTCCGCCTCGGCCATCTCTTCTTCGGCCGACTGAATTTTCACCGTCAGAAGGGTCTTGACGACCTCGTCGCGAATGCGCTCGAGCATGCTCGAGAAC
>SCQX01000233.1 GCA_004298545.1 Candidimonas sp.
CCGATTTCTTTGTCCGTGTGGCGGTAGAACGCGGCATAGGGCGGCGGTTCGATGTTCAGTTTCAGGTCATAGGTTCCCGGCCCGTCGAGCTTCACGTTGTTGCCATAGTGCAAGCCGTCATTGGCCACCATGGGCATATAGGGGCCGAAGGTAGACCAGCTGCTCCCTTTTTTGGTGATTTGGTAGGTAATCGTAAGGTAGGGCACCCAGGAACCGGGCTGGAGCCCCTGTTTGTTGCCCTTGTCGGCATAGATATCGGTCTCGAGATGAATATCCACCGGCGCGTCCATCATGCCGGGCATCATCGGTGCCATGGCCGCATGCTCGCGCCCCAGGTAGGCCGCGGAAATGATGAGGCCGTTTTTCATCACGGGTTCGTGGCTGATGCGGGTTTCCTGCGCGAGCGCCGGACCGAAGGCCATGGTGGCGACAAGTGCGGTTGCGATCGCCGCGGGCTTTCGCTTCATTTGCATACTCCTTGGTAGTGTGAGGGGAGAGGGGGGTTGTTTCACGCCTCGGCGCCAAACATCGGGTGAATAGCGGCTGGCCGCGCGTGGTTGAATACGAAAGCGCAAATGATACTTATTTCTATTAGATAATCCACGTGTTGTTACTGAAATTTACATGACGGAATTCCCGGTCGTTGCGTGTCCAAGTGAAATATCATGAGGGTTGGGCGGGCCGCGGTCTGGATGCGCGCTCGTCGACTTTATGGCAGGAGGCCAAATGATGAAGGCCGATCTCGCGGACGCGCGCTGGACACTGGATGCCGTCCCGTATGAATCGATCAATGTCGCGCAAGCGCGCACCAGCGACGATGTGTTTTATCTGGTTGCCGCGGCGTCGTTCATTGAAACGGCGGCCGATCTCTACACCGACAATCTCATCGGCTACTTTTCGGGCGAGCCGGAAGTCGCGGCGTGGCTGGACGGCCATTGGAAGCCCGAGGAATTGCGCCATGGGCGGGTGTTGCGAGGCTATGTCGAGCACGTGTGGCCCGAGTTCGACTGGGCTCTGGCGTACCGCGGCTTCTTCGAAGAGTATTCGCGTGCCTGCACGGTCGACGAGTTCGAGCCGACGCACAGTCTTGAAATGGTGGCACGCTGCGTGGTGGAAACGGGCACGGCGACGTTCTACCAGGCGCTCGGGGAACTGGCCTGTGAGCCGGTGTTGCGGGCGATGGCGGCCCGCATTCGGGCCGATGAGGTGGGACACTACAAGTATTTCTACCGGTTCTTCCAGTCCTGCGACGGGGGCCGCTATCCGGGCCGGATACGTGTCCTCAACGCGCTGCGCCGACGCATGGTCGAGGCGCGTGGCGACGACGCCGAATGCGCGTTGCGCCACGTGTACCGGGTGCGCCATGGGGTCGACGATGTTGCGGCCCGGTCGGCGCTGAGCGCGCGGCTGACCGCCAGCGTCAAGCGGCATTACCCGGTCGGGTTGGCCGCGCGGATGCTGCTCAAGCCGCTGAATCTGCCGCCCAGCGTGGCGCGTGTGCTGGAAGGGCCCGTGGCGCGCGCCACCGCGCGCATCATGTTGTAACTGTTGTTTTTGCGTGGCTGTCCGCCTGCTCCCGCGCGACCGTCGACGGATGGCGGCGCACGGCGCGTCGCCGTCGCGTTTAAACACCGCTGGCGGTGGGTGAATTACTGACGAGCATTATTTTCAGCAGTACGATTATGACCCGAAAGGTTCCATAGAGGCGGCGTGAGTATCAGAAGCTGATGCCCACCTTGGCAACGTAACGAACGTAACGGTATGCTCGTCCAGCAGTGAACCTGCTTCCGGTTCCCTCGCTGTGAAGGCGGCACGTCTGACGCAATGGCGAGGTGCCCGCTTATCGAGAGTACACGTATGGCCAATGAGAAAGTAGCTGTCGTTTCGCATGTGACGGAAAAGTCCGAGCGCGACGACGAACTGGCCCGCATATTCAGCGCTTACACGGTTTGTGCCACCATATGGCTCATTTTCGCGACCGCCGTGGGCGTATTGCTTGCGCTGAAATTCGTCTATCCGGATCTGTTGGTTGCATCGCCGGAACTTACGTTTGGACGCCTGCGGCCCATCCACACCAACGACACGTTTTACGCCTGGGCCAGCCCCGGGCTGATCGGGCTGGCGCTCTATATCGCCGCCAAGAGTTCGGGCACCCGCCTCTACAGTGCGAAGCTGGCCTGGGTGACGCTGATCCTGCTGAATGTCGCGGCAATTTGCGGAACTGTGGCGCTCGATCTCGGGTACAACCACGGCGCTCAGGAATATCGCGAGTGGCTGTGGTGGATACGCGTCATTCTTGGCGCGGGCCTCGTGACCGCCGCGTGGAACATGATCGCCACCGTGGCGCACCGCGAAGGCAAAGACATCTATTTGTCGAACTGGTACACCATTGGCGGCACGCTGTGGACGATCGTCATCGTCATCGTCACGCTCATCCCCTGGTATCAGCATGGTCTGGGGCAGGTCGCGGTGCAGGGGTACTACATGCACAACGCGGTTGGCATGTGGTTCACGCCGCTGTCTCTCGGCGTTTTCTACTATGCGCTGCCGAAGGTGATGAATCGCCCGATCTACTCGTATTCCCTGGGGATCTTCGCGTTCTGGACCAACCTGACGTTCTATCCGCTGCTGGGTGCGCATCACTTCCTGTTCAGCCCGCTGCCGTGGTGGCTGCAGACGACGGCCATCGTTGCCAGCGTCGCCATGCTTGTTCCGGTCTGGGGCGGCAGCGCCAACTACCTGATGACGATGCGCGGACGCCCCGAACGGTTGCACCGCACGGCGGCCATGTTCATTCTGGTTGGGGTGCTGGGCTACCTGCTGGGTTCCACCCAGGGTACCGTAGAGGCGTTCCGGTCGTTGCAGGACGTCTGGCATTTCACCAACTACACCGTCGGGCATTCCCACCTCACGATGTATGGCTTCGTCACGTTTGCCATCTGGGGCGGCATCTATGCATTGCTTCCGCGGGCGACGGGCAAGGAACCCAACAACCTCATGCTGGGCATTCATTTCTGGCTGGCCACGGTTGGCATCATCGTGTATGTGATGGCGCTTTCCATTGGCGGCACGATACAAGGGCTCGACTGGATCAATGGCGATCCGTTCATTCAGTCGGTGGTTGATATGGCGCCGTACTGGTTGTGGCGCTCGGTGGGTGGCACATTGATGTTCCTGAGCCACTTGGTGTTCGCTTGGAATGTGTGGGTCATGACGTATCGGCGCTCTCCGGAAGCACGGCGTGTCGCTGGCCCCGTGCAGGCGGGGGCGTAATGTCATGAGTAAGTTACTTGCTATTGCGGGCGGTTCCACACTGCTCTACATCGTGCTGTCGGTATGGATGGCGGTTTTGCCCGGGATCGAGCTGTCCCAGGTTCCTCCGGGAAAAGGCGTCGAACAGCTGACACTGCTGCAGCAGCGCGGGCGCGATGTCTACGTGAGTGAAGGCTGTGCGTATTGCCATACGCAGCAGGTTCGGCCGACACCCGTCGACAGGGTCTTTGGCCGGCCTTCGGCGCCTGGCGATTTTGCGTTCCAGACGCCCGAGCTGCTGGAATCCGAGCGCACGGGCCCCGATCTCACCAACATCGGTGTACGTCAGCCCAGCGACGTCTGGCAGTATATCCACTTGTATGATCCGCGCGCTGTGGTGCCGCAGTCGGTCATGCCCGCCTTTCCCTTCCTGTTCAAGGTAGTGAACGAGGCGCCCAAGGGCGTTCAGCCAGTGCCCCTGCCGAAGGCGTTCGCCCCGGCGCATGGCGTGGTCATTCCCAGCGCGAAGGCGCAGGCGCTTGTGGCCTACCTGATGTCGCTGAAACAGCCGCCGCTACCCAAGGGCGAGTCCAGCGGCGTGCCGGGCGGAGCCGTGGCACAGGCGTCGGCGACGCCGCCGTCACCGACGCCTGCATCGTCGCCGGCAGGTGGCGCGGCGAGCACTTTCGACGCCAGCGCGGGGTCGCAGCTTTTCGCGGCGCATTGCTCGGCGTGTCACGGCGCGCAGGGCGCGGGCGTTCCGGGTGTATTCCCGCCGCTGGCGGGGAATCCGGTCGTCAACGACAAGGATCCAACCGAACACATGACGGTCGTTTTGCACGGTCTGCATGGCAAGGCCATCAACGGCACCACTTACGCCGCGCAGATGCCGTCTTTTGCCGCGCAATTGTCCGACGAGCAAATCGCCAACATCATCGACCACGAGCGGACGTCGTGGGGTAATCACGCGCCGACCGTGACGGCAAAAGACGTCGCGGCCGTGCGGGCGAAGAAGTAGGGAGTCGTGTCATGGCAGCGGGGTGGTTCAGTGCCCACTTGATAGGCAATCTGTTCATCATCATCGTCTTCGGCCTGGGCGCCATCGCGTGCTTCGCGGTGGCGATCGTGATGTTGTTCAGGCCTGGTGAAAAGAACAGAGATCATCCAAAATATCGCATTATGAACGACGACCGGTAAAGGCATTGACGATGAACGACAAAGAAATTGCTGGGGCGGCGGAAGAATCCCGCATTCGTATCTATCTCGACGACAAGCCCGAGCCCATCGCGGATTACACGCCGCCGGTGGCGGTCAAGCTCGACACGCACGCGCTGCCCGATGGCCGGCACCGCCTGCGAATCGAGGCGCGCAGCCACGGCGGGCGTGTCGGTGTGCGTGAACTTCCCTTTCAGGTGCGCAACGGTCCCGGCATCACGGTAACCGGAATACGGGCCGACGCCATCGTGCATGGCGACGTGGATTTCACCGTCAACGCATTTGGCGCGGAAGAGCGGTTCGAGCCGCGCCGCGCCGAATCGCCATCACCCATACCCGTCTGGCTGTGGGTGCTCTTCCTGGTGATCGTCGCCTGGGCCGCCTGGTACGTGGCGGTGCTATGGCAGCCGCCGGCGCCGTACGACAACACGCCCACGTACGTGCATGGCACATGGTGGCAGCACTAGAGGCTCTTAGGGCACGGCGAATCGAAGTTTGCCGACATCTTCCAAAGCGCTTTGGCAAGCTCACGCCCGCTGACAGTCCTCGTAATCCGGTACCAAGGCGTTTCCGTCTTCAAACTCAAAGGTGACACGCCGGTTTCCGTTGACAGTGATTGACCGGCGCTTCGTCGTTGCACCCTCGAGAGAGGGCAGCCCGAATCCCCCGATAACCATGTCTTCGGTAACCCGAGCGGTATCAAGAGCGGACAGCTATAGACGAAGGCGTTAGGCGTGGCTGGTCTGGACGCCGGAAGCGTTTCCGGTCTCAAACAAACGACGAAGGCCTTTGTGCCGAAAAACCGCCAATTTTGGCTGAAATCGGATGAATCATATTCCGAAATTAGAATTTGGAATAAAAAATAGGTTAGCTTTTGATGGCTAACCTATTGATATTGTTGGCGGAGCGGACGGGGCTCGAACCCGCGACCCCCGGCGTGACAGGCCGGTATTCTAACCAACTGAACTACCGCTCCGCGGCGGCGAAACAACTTGCACCGTTTCCAGCAACCCGCACCACCAGTCATTGAACCACAAACCGGCGCAGCAACTGGCGTCCCCTAGGGGATTCGAACCCCTGTACTCACCGTGAAAGGGTGATGTCCTAGGCCTCTAGACGAAGGGGACTGGATAAAAAAACATTGCGCACTGAAGCGCCAAAACAGCAACAAAGCGTCAAAAACATCAACGCGTCATGGGAGCTGAAGCGCCGTGGAGCCTGACCCCGCGTGGCCCAGCGCGCCCCATCCGTTTCTTCGCGCGATGCCGGGAATTTGGTGGTGGAGGTAAGCGGGATCGAACCGCTGACCTCTTGCATGCCATGCAAGCGCTCTCCCATCTGAGCTATACCCCCGAATTTCGCTGGGTGGCCTACCGCAACCGCCAGCCAGCTCCCAATCCGCACACGCGCTCGATGCAACTACACGTGTACAAAAGGCTCCGAAGCAATGGCGCGAAGAAGCGAGATTATGAATGAATTTCAAAACGCGTGCAAGCGCAAGCCTGGCCGCGCAACCGCGATGGCGCCGCGTCGTCTGGAGGACCTTTGCCTCGCCGGCGCCGAGACTCACCGCCGGCCTGGGTCCGGCAGGCGTCGAAGTCCGGCTGCGGAATCAGCGGTCTTGTGTCGAATCTTCGGGCGCGTCGCGCGTGGCGGTTGCGCGGCGCCTCAGGACGACCAGGCCGAGCAGCAGCAGGATCGCGGTCCACGCCAGCACGGGCGTATCTCCCCAACGCACGTAGGGCGTGTAGCCGTCGTAGCCCTGCACCTCGACGTCGAGCACACCCGGGCTCATCGGTGGGAGCTGGTCTCGTATTGCGCCTAGCGGTGAAATGGCCGCCGTGATGCCGGTGTTCGTTGCCATGAGCATCGGGCGCGCGGTCTCCAGCGCGCGCATGCGCGACATTTCCAGCGATTGCCGCAGCGCCCATGTGTTGCCGAACCAGCCCAGGTTGCTGATGTTGACGAGTATCGTCGCGCCCGGGCCGTAGAGGGGGCTGTCGCGCACCGAACGAATGATTTCCTCGCCGAACGCGTTTTCGTAGCAGATGTCGGGCGCCAGGCGCTGCCCGTCCAGATCGAACAACCGCTGGCGCTCCGGCCCCCGGTTGAAGTCGCCCAGCGGAATGTTGAGTTCGTTGATGAACCAGCGAAACCCGGTGGGTACGAATTCGCCGAAAGGAACGAGGTGGTGCTTGTCGTAGTGCATGGCCAGCGTGCCCGCCATGATGTCGCGCACGCTGGAATCGGGCGTCACCACGATTGCGCTGTTGGTGTAGCGGTTTTCGTCGCCCGCCCCGGCATGCAGCGGCACGCCCATGACCAGGCTCGCGTTGCGCAGGCGCGCGACGGCGATCCACTGTTGCCAGACTTCGGCTGGAACTTGGTCCTGGAAGACGGGCAGCACCGTTTCAGGCATGACGATGATGGCCGGCACACCGTCGGCCGCCTTGGGCGCCAATGCCGCCAGGTTCATGTAGGTGTTCAGGCTCTGCCACAGAAGCTTGGGGTTGAATTTGTCCGACTGTGGAATGTTGCCCTG
>SCQX01000234.1 GCA_004298545.1 Candidimonas sp.
CCCGACGCAAGGACGGTCTGCGATGCCGGCACGAACCGAACGACGGGCGCGCCCGCAGGCACGTCGATCTTCAACGTTTTCCCGTGGGAATAGGTCACTGTCAGTTCCTTGCCGCCGGAGGCCGGCGCAGCTTTCTGGACGGTGGCATTGGTCATCGTTCCCTGAACGGGCGGGGCACCTGTGAGAGATGTCGCGCTCGCGACTGTGGCGTTCGTCATGGTGCCGCGTACCGGCGGGGCACCCGCCGGAGCGCCCGCGTCTTGATGCCGATCAGCGGCGGCCACAGCGGCCGGAACGCTCCATCCGTAATGGCCCTCGCCCGTTCCCTGCATGGAGGCCGGAAAAATCACGATCTCCAGCGCGGTGGGCTTGCTGTCTGAGCCAGTGCCGCCAATGCCCACGAAATCGCCCGGACGAATGTCATCGAGGTGCGCAGGCACGACTGAAAGAAACTTTGTCTTTTGATTGAAGGCAAGATTCACTGTCTTGCCCTCGTACGACCGGACGACGAACGTACCGTGGTCGATCGACTGGATGGTACCCCGGACGCGGACGTGGGTGGGCGCGGCAAAGCACGCCACGCCGCTGCCCAGCAGAACCGCCCCAATGAACGCTATGCTGCCTGGCATTTTCATCTGTCCTCTCCTTCGCATGCGATCCGTACGCGGACGCTTACGTGGCAAGGTGGAGGGGCACCGAAGCGGGCCTGGATCCAGCAGCCATCCTGGATCACGCGCTCTGCAGATGCCGGCATCTGCCTGCTGGAAGTATACTACTTACGCGCATAGGGTTACTGCGGCGGGCGCTACGGATTTGGCCAGTTGCCGCCGCGCTTGGCCTGTTTGCGCATACTGTGAAAAACCCTTTCAAGCGCGAGCCGCGAGTCCCTCTTCTGCGGGCGCCCTTGCGTCATACACGTGCTGTACGTATCACGCATTGGGTCAATGCGCTATGCCTTGTCGTTCTCTTGATGAGCGGCTTGGGAATTTTCAACGGCTGGCCCGCGTTGTACTGGGGGATACGCACGCATTTCGCGCACCCTCTGCTCGCGTTCTACGCGGTTCAGTCACCCTCGGGCAGTCCGGTGGGCATGACGTGGCTGTTCGGCCATCAGTTTGTGACAACGGGGTGGTTCGGCCTCTCGCGGGGGGTGGCGGGTCAGTGGGTGAACCGTGGTTTTCCCGCGTGGGCAACGCTTCCCGGCGCCCTTGATCTGGCCCTCGCACGCCACTGGCACTTCTTTTTTGCATGGGTTTTTGTCGTCAACGGTGTCGTCTATGTCATCCATTCGGTGGCAAGCCGCCATTTCTGGCGAGACCTCCTGCCTTCGTGGTGCGAACTCCGGCACATCGGCGCCTCGGTGATCGATCACGTGAGGCTCCGTTTTCCAGCGGAATCGGACGGTCGTCATTACAACGTGCTCCAGAAGCTTTCCTATGTCCTGGTGGCGTTTTGCGCGGGACCGTTGGCGGTGGCAACCGGCCTCGCCATGTCGCCGTGGATCGATGCCGGCTACCCTTGGCTACTGGCTCTGTTTGGTGGGCGGCAGTCGGCGCGGACCATTCATTTCGTGGTGGCACTTGCCTTCCTTGCGTTCCTTCTCGTTCATGTGGTCATGGTCCTGGCGTCGGGGCCGGTGAATCGGATGCGGTCGATGATCACGGGCCGCTATCGAGTCGTTGATGATGAAGAAAAAACCATGTGAACTCGGACGCGCCGGCCAGGGCCGACGTCGCCTCCTGGGCGCCGCGGCGGTTGCTACGGTCGCACAGGCCGGGTTCATGCGGGATGCCAGGGCGGGCTGGGTGAGTCGCGTACTGGAATTCGAGGCCAGGGTTGACGAAGCTGTCCAGCGAGCCGTCGTGCCCGCTGGCGCCCGCGCCCGGCATTACACGCCGGCCGATATTTCCGCTCACTTCAAGAGCAACGGTACCCACGATCCGGACGATGCGCAGTACCAGCGGCTGGCCGGAAACGGCTTTGCCGATTGGCGACTCGCGGTCGATGGGCTGGTGGATCACCCCACGAGTTTTTCATTGGCCGAGATTCGGGCGATGCCGCCTGTCACGCAGATTACGCGGCATGATTGTGTCGAAGGCTGGAGCTGCATCGGTCAATGGACGGGAGTTCCACTCGGTCGTCTCCTCGCGGGTCTCGGTGTGCAGAAGCAAGCGCGCTACGTCATGTTTTTCTGCTACGACAAGGTCAGCAGCGCGGGTGGCGTGGGCGGTATTGTGGAGAATTATTACGAGAGCATCGATCTTGCCGAGGCGTTCCACCCCGAGACGATTCTAGCGTACGCTATGAACGGCGAGACACTGCCGATACCCCATGGCGCTCCGCTGCGTCTGCGGCTTGGACGCCAGCTCGGCTACAAGATGCCGAAGTACCTCAAGCGCATGACACTGGTGAAAGATTTCCGCGGCATCGAAGGAGGCCGCGGGGGGTTCTACGAAGATTGCGGGTATGCCTGGTACGCCGGGATCTGAAGGGAAAATCAGAGAGGAAAGTCTGGCGCGCCTGACCTCGCGCCAGGTGCCTCGTAGCGACTGTGGCAAGTCGTTGTCCCAGCGGGGGCCGGAACTCGGTCGATCAGGTCCTTTTGTGATGCAGCAGACGCGCGGCTGCGCGTATCGCGTGACGCATCGCAATGATTGGGTGGATCTGTTCCTGGCGCACGAGCTCGCGTTCCATGAGTTCGCGTTCCAGATCGTCGGTAAGCCGGTTTTCGTAGTAGTGCTGAGTGCGCATGATTTTGGCCTCCATGTCGCAAATGAATCGTCAGCAAAGATGAATTGCTGCAACGCAACATGAAGTATAGCGCAAATATAGGGTAAACCCTAATAGCGAGTTCTACCGAAAGGTTGGGCTGTTGCCAGAAAGCAATGCAGGGTGCGCGTCAGTGTCGAGGCCCCATGGCTTGCCTTGCGCCTGGCATGCCGTTCGTCCGACTTATGCGGTGATGGGGTTTGCCGCGTGGGTGCCGTCTTTCTCGGAAGCGATCTGCAGCAACGCGCGCTCGAAGACCTCGACGGGCTGGCCTCCCTGAATCAAGTGGTGATCGTCGATGATGATCGACGGTACCGCCGTGATGCCGGCACGCCGGTAGAACTGCTCCCGGCTGCGAACTTCCGCCGCGTACGCGTTGGAAGCGAGAATTTCGCCGGCACGCGTCGTGTCGAGCTCCACTTCGTCGACCAGCCGCAGGAGTGTTTCGTGCGAGCTTGGGTTGCCGCCGTCGGTGAAGTAGCAACGGAACAACGCGCGCTTCAGGGCCAGTTGCTTGCCGCTGTCGGTGCTCCAGTGCAGCAGGCGGTGCGCATCGAACGTGTTGTAGGTGCGCGTGCGCTTGTCCATGTCGAATGGGAACCCCAGTTCGGCGCCGCGCGCGCGAATGGCCTCGCCGTTGCGCTTGATCTGTTCGACGGTGGAGCCGTACTTTCCCTGCAGGTGCTCGATGATGTCCTGCCCCTGGGGCCCCAGGCCGGGGTTGAGTTCGAACGGCTGGAATTGGAGGGTGGCGCTGACGTGATCGTTGAGGTGCGATAGCGCTGCTTCGAGCGCATACAACCCGATGACACACCACGGGCACGATACGTCGGAGACGAAATCCACTTTGAGCGCGGTACTCATGGTTTTCTCCACTGCGGCTTCGGAACGCTGGTGCGCGTGGTTTTCTCGCGCACCGCTATTTCTCAGTGTAGTGCGTATGGGAACTGTGCGCGCCTCATCGAGGCTTGCCGCGGGCGCCGCGTGGCGCCACGATCTGGAGCACGGTGTCGAGCCTTGCCTCCATGCGGATCAGACGCGCCTCGTGCTCGGCGACGGCATTCGAGATTTTTTCCAGATCTTTGCCGACCTGTTCTACTTTTTCCGTGAGCACGAAGGCGCTTTTCACAGCCTTCAGGGCTTCGCCGATCGCGCTCATGCGGGTTCTCCCCCCACGTATTCGCCTTGGAGTGGCGACTCCAATAGCTTGGATGGCGTTTGGGCGCGCAGTTCCTTGATGCGCTGCTCCATGGCGGTGACCGCCCGGAGACCCGCATCGAGGGCCTTGGCCGCGCGTGTCGTTGCCTCGGTGAGTTCCCGTGTCAGCTCGACGAGCAGCGCTTCGTCGTCCGTGGGAGCGTCGGAAAGCCGCGCCCGCGCGAACTCCGCCAGGCTCAACCCCTGGGAGCGCGCCCGCTTCGAGAGTGCGTGCTTGAACTCGGGGGAGGCGAGGATGGTGATGCGTTCAGTCTTTGCCTGTGCCATTTTCCGCTCCGATATGTACCTGTACATGCACATTATACTATTGACGCTGCTAGCGAGACCCGGTGAGGCGAGACCTAGTGAAACTACTAGGCACAGGGTTTCTCATAAGCTTATGCTGTACACTCATAACCCAAAGTTTCCTGCATCAAGATCGCTATAACGCTATGCCGGCCGCGGGTGGAGCTTCTTTCATACCCATTCACTCAGTCCGGGCAATACACGCGCAACCTCCGGCATTTTGAGCCGGGCGACCGTCGATCAGAGCTTATGACGTCTCTCACGCTGTCAGAACAGACGAGTTCAGTTCATTACTCATGGTTGCCGCCCGACTATGCCAGATAATCTATCTCAGCCGAACCTTCACCAACCCAATTCTTCGCCAGCGCCCGAACATCCCACCCCTAATTGGGGCATGCTCATCAATCAGGAGACCTGTATCGGGTGCCACGCCTGCACCACGGCGTGCAAAAGCGAAAACTCGGTTCCACTGGGTGTTTCGAGAACCTATGTGAAATCGGTGGATGTGGGGATATTCCCCAACGTCCGCCGCGCGTTCCAGGTGACGCGCTGCAACGAGTGCGTCGATTCCCCCTGCACCCAGGTGTGCCCCACGGGCGCCATGCACCGGCGCCCCGACGGCATCGTCGATTTCAATAAGGACATTTGCATCGGTTGCAAGGCGTGCATCGCGGCGTGCCCATACGATGCCATCTTCATCAACCCAGACGACCATTCGGCGGAGAAGTGCAATTTCTGTGTACACCGGGTCGATGCGGGGCTGGAGCCGGCGTGCGTAACGGTCTGTCCAACGCAGTCCATCATCATCGGCGATCTCAACGACCCGGAGTCGCTCATCTCGAAAATGATCGGCCGCGAACCCGTCACCGTGCGCAAGCCCGAAAAGGGCACGCGCCCCAAACTGTTCTATCGTGGCGCGCACCAGGCCACGCTCGACCCGCTGGCGGCGCCCCGGCCCACGGGCGACGGCTTTGCCTGGGCCCAGCAGGCGAGGAACCGTGGCGTATTCGGGAAGAACGACATCGTGGCGTCCGGCAACCCCGTGCGCGGAAATTCGTCGGCCGCCTACAAGCTGTCCTACGACCAGACGCATCGCAGCCCGTGGGATTGGCGCGTCTCGGCATACACATGGACGAAAAACCTGGCCTGTGGCATTTATCTGATGGCGTGGCTCATGGTGACGTTCCATTTCATCAGTGTCGACAATCCCATCTGGCTGTGGGTGGCGCCCTTGGGCAGCGCCCTGTTTGTGGTGATCACCTGCCTTCTGCTGATCGCCGATCTGGAGCATCCGTTCCGCTTCTGGCTCATCCTGTGGCGCCCGCATTGGAACAGCTGGCTGTTTCGCGGCGGGCTGATACTGATCGCGTACGCGGCGCTGCTGGCCATTCACTTCATTTCCAGTATTGCCTATGCACCCTGGCTCAGCGACGACCTGGCGCCTCTCGGGGTGGTCCTCGCCATTGGCACATCCATCTACACCGCCTGGTTGTTTGGCGCGTCCAAAGCGCGCGATCTCTGGCAGAACCCTTTGTTGGCGCCGCACCTGCTCGCGCAGGC